>NZ_CAWMRY010000005.1:0-149392 GCF_963870295.1 Aeromonas sp. ANP5
ACAACTCATCGCGGGCAAAAGGCGGACAAACGGAGATGGTTCGCAATCGACAACTTGGCCAATTGCCTCTTCGGGCGCTTTGGTGGCACACTTTCTCCCATCAGCCCGCAGCGCCTCGACCCAGACAGATGCAGACACCTGAACAAGAGCCAGAAAAAAAGAGCCCAGCCAAGCCACAACGCATTCTGATGGTCAATGAGCAGCGCTCGTTTCAGGTGATGATGAAGGCGATGCTGCTCAATCTGGGTATCAGCAACATCACCTACTCCAATACCGCCGAGGATGCGCGGCGCCGCTGCCAGAAGGGCAGTTTCGACATCTATCTCATCGATTACGATCTCGGGGTTGGCGAGAATGGCCGCCAGCTGCTCGAAAGCCTGCGCGACAAAGACCTGATCCCGCCCCAGAGCGTGGTGATCATGGTGAGTGGCGACAGCTCCCGCGCCATGGTACTGAGCGCGCTGGAAGCCGAGCCCGACGAATACCTGATGAAGCCCTTCTCTCAGGAGCAGTTCTCGTTTCGCTTGAAGCGTGCCCTCGCCCGGCGCAACGCCCTGGCCAGCGTCTTTACCGCGCTGGCCGATGACAATCTAGCAGCCCTCATTACCGCCTGTGCCGAGCGGGCCGATGCGGTGCCCCGTTTTGCCAACTACTGCCGCTGCCTGCAGGCCGATACCCACCTCAAGCTGGGTCAGGCACAGGAGGCGCGCTCTTTAATGCGCCAGCTGCTGGCCGGGCAAGAGAACAGCTGGGCTCGCCTGACACTGGGCAAGGCGTGCAACACCCTGGGGCTCCACGAAGAGGCGGTCAGCCATCTGCAGGCGACCCTCAAAAATACCCCGCTGATGGTGGAGGCTCACCTCTGGCTGGCGGAATCCCTGCTGGCCCTTGGCAATGACGAGCAGGCGCAGCAGGAGCTCAGACGGGCGGTGGATATCTCCCCCCAGTCGGTGCAACTCTCCCGTCGGCTGGCGGAGGTGTGCCTGCAGCGCCACGACTACGCCCAGGCCAAGGATGTGCTGATGTCGCTGATCGACCTGTCGCGCAACTCCATCCACCGAACCCCCCATTATCTGGGGGCCTATATCCAGACCCTGACCCTCTACGCCCTCAACAGCAACGACAGCTACCACATCGCCAACCTGCAAAAGCAGGTCAATTCTGCCCTGTCGCGCATCCGCGATTCGTTGATGATGTCGGAGTTCAACTACCCGGTATTCGAGCAGATCTGTCAGGCCCGGGTTCAGATTGCGCTGGGGGAGCTGCTCAAGGGCAAGAAGATGCTCTATCGCGCCAACCAGAACTGGCTCGATGAGCCTGCCACCATGCCCCCCGCCCTCCTTGGCGAAACCATCCTAGCCCTCTATCAGCTCGGCGAGTTCGAATATGCCGAAAGCCTGCAAGGACTGCTGGCGGAGGACGAAGATCGGCTGCTCACCACCTGCATTCAGGCAACCCGGGATGACAAGACGGTGCTGGAGCGGCGTCAGCGCTACCAGCAGCTCAACGATCTGGGGATCAAGGCCTATCAGAGCGGCGAGCTGGAGCAGGCCCTCGGCCATTTTCGCGAGGCCCTGCGCCGCGCTCCCGCCAATACCGGTGCGGCTCTCAACAAGATCCAGGTGCTGCTGCAACTGATGCAGAAAAACCGCAAGAGTCCGGAATTTGGTGCCGAGTGCAAAGACACCCTGGACGTGCTCGACGGCATCCCCCTCAACCCGGCCCAGCAGGAGCGTTTTCGCAAGCTGCGTCAGGAGTTCAACCAGTTCAGCTAAGACCCCGCCACGCCCCCTTTTCCCCGCCTATGCTGAAACCAGTTCGGCAATGCGAGGGAAACGAAGATGGCGATGTGTCGTTATCTGGTGGCCGATGGCCGCCACTGCAGTGAAGAGGCTGGCGAGCACGATCTCTGCCACTGGCATGATCCCCACCATACCCATCAGGAAGCCCACACCGCCGAGGCGCTTGAACAGTTCGTTCGCGCTGGCGGACTCTGCCACGGCCTGCAGCTGTCACGGGCCAATCTGGCGGGCCTCAATCTGGTCAACAAGGAGTCCGATCAGGGATTTTTGCTGGAGCAGTGCAACCTCTATCGTGCCAACCTGCGCGGTGGTCACCTCTACGGCCTGCGCATGAAGGGCGGCAGCCTGATGAAGGCCGATCTCAGTGATGCCAACCTCCAGTGCGCCACCCTCGATGACGTCAACCTGCTCGGCATCCGCTGGCACAACACCCGGCTCGACAACATGCAGACCGGCAAACGGGTGATGCAGGATCGCAAGGGGCGCCGCGAACGGGATCCCAAACAGGCGCGCATCTGGTTCAAGGAGGCGGAAGAGACCTATCGGGATCTGCGCAAAGCCTCCGAGGCACAGGGGATCTTCACCATGTCCGGCAACTATATCCAGCAGGAGCTCACCATGCGCCGCCTGCAACTGCCGTTCTGGTCGACCCAGCGCTTCACCTCCTGGGTGGTCGATCTCTTCTGCGGCTATGGCGAGGCCCCGATGCGGGTGGTGCTCTTCTCGTTGCTGCTCATCTTTATCTGCAGCATTTTTTACTTCTTCTGCGGACTGCATTTTCAGGGCGAGCACCTCATCTACCAGCCCGGTGCCCCTCTCGAGCAAAATGCCATCTTCCTGCTCGAATGCCTCTACTACAGCGTGGTCACCTTCACCACGTTGGGGTACGGCGACTTCACTCCGGTCGGGCTCTCCAGGATCTTCGCCGCCTTCGAAGCCTTCACCGGCAGCTTTACGCTGGCGCTGTTTGTGGTGGTTTTCGTCAAAAAGATGACCCGCTGACACCTCTGCCCACCCCGCGGTGCCTGCCACTGACGCAGGCCCGCGGCCAAACTTGCATCCACCGCCGATTCCTAGTCCAATAGCCACTTATAAAAATGACATGAGCATCCCGGACATGAAGATCATCTCTTTCAATATCAACGGCCTGCGCGCCCGTTTGCACCAGCTGCAAGCCATCATCGACAAGCACCAGCCCGATGTGATCGGCCTGCAGGAGATCAAGGTGCACGATGAAGCATTCCCGCTGGCCGATGTGGAGGCCATGGGCTATCACGTGGAGTTTCACGGCCAGAAGGCCCACTACGGGGTCGCCATCATGAGCAAGCAGAAGCCGGTCAAGGTGGAGAAAGGCTTCCCCACCGACGATGAAGAGGCCCAGCGCCGGATGATCATGGCCACCTTCGAGCGCGAAGACGGTTCCCTCATCAAAGTAATGAATGGCTACTTCCCGCAGGGTGAAAGTCAGGATCACGAGACCAAGTTCCCGGCCAAACAGAAGTTCTACGAGGATCTGCAGCACTACCTCGAGACCAACCACACCCCGGACGACCAGCTGGTGCTGATCGGGGATATGAATATCTCCCCCACCGATCTCGACATCGGCATCGGCGAGGCAAACCGCAAGCGCTGGCTGCGGGATGGTAAATGCTCCTTCCTGCCCATCGAGCGCGAGTGGATGGAGCGACTGAAAGGGTTCGGCCTCACCGACACCTTCCGCGCCGCCAACCCCACCGAGTGCGAGCGTTTCTCCTGGTTTGACTACCGCTCCAAGGGCTTTGACGAGAACCGCGGCCTGCGCATCGATCTCATCATGGCCTCCGACGCCCTCAAGGACAAGGTGACCGAGACCGGCATCGACTACGAGCTGCGCGGCATCGAGAAACCCTCCGACCACGCCCCCATCTGGGCCTGCTTCGCCTGATGCGGCACAAGATTAACCGATGAGCCGCGACGAATTCGTAAACTGTGAAGCGGCTCGCGGTTGCCTGCGATAAAAGGGCGTAAAAAACCCATCCAGACAAGGTGCCTTATGGCACCTTATTTTTTGCAGCAAGGAGTGGCTGGCGTGATACGGTTGCGAAGAGCCCTGGCCCGGGATGAATATCCCCGAAGCCCCCCGCCCATATCGGAAAAGTCAGACTTTTTTCGTCAATCGGCAACCCTAATTGCCACTTTGAGAAGGTTGTGTTCAAGATTGCCGCCCTATCATCTCCCATTCCAATCATAAAGAAGTTGTTTTTTTAATCATGAAGTTAATGATGTGTATGGAGAAACATGCTGAACGCAGCAGCCGAAATCGATCCAACAGGAGTGTGATGATGAAGGTGTCCAATGCCGGAAGAGAGGTTTACAAACGCAGCTTGCTGACCCTGGCGCTGATCAGCGGTCTGAGTGCCTGTGGCGGCGAGACGACCCAGACGGCACAGACCATGCCTGCCGTCCCTGTGGTGGTCGCCGAGGTCAAGCTGACTGATGTACCGCTCACCACCGAGATGGTGGGAGAGACCGCCGGTTTTCGCGAGATCGATGTGCGCTCCCGGGTCAGTGGCATCCTGCTCAAGCGCACTTATGTGGAAGGCCAGCCGGTTACCGCCGGTCAGGAGCTATTTCTGATTGACCCGGAGCCCTACAAAGTGGCGCTGGAGCAGGCCAAAGGGACTTTGGCTCAGGAGCAGGCCCGTCTCAACAAGGCCCGTGCCGATCGGGATCGCATCATTCCCCTCTTCAAGCGTCAGGTGGTGAGTCGCAAGGACTATGACGACACCATCGCCAACTATGAAGCGGCCATCGCCAGTCATCAGGCCGCTCAGGCCAAGGTGAAAGAGGCGGAGCTCAACCTCAGCTACACCCAGGTGACCGCCCCCATCAACGGCATGGCGAGCAAGAGCTCCCAGTCCGAGGGGAGCCTTATCTCCACCAGCGGCGACAACGGCCTGCTCACCACCATCACCCAGTTTGATCCGCTCTACGTCAACTTCTCCTACTCGGAGCAGGATCGCCTCAACTTCGAAAACTCGGTAAAAAAAGGGGTGATTGAGGCGAAGGATGCCACCACCTGGCGCACCCATATTCGTCTGGCCGATGGATCCCTCTATCCGGAGGCGGGCAAGCTCAACTTCTCCGACAACCGGGTCGATCCCCAGACCGGCACCATCCGTGCCCGCGCCATCTTCGACAACAAGGACGGCGTACTGCTGCCGGGCCAGTTTGTCCGCATGACCATCGATCTGGGCACCCGCAAAAATGCCATCGTGGTGCCGCCGCGCGCCATCGTCCAGTCCCAGGCTGACCGCATGGTGATGGTGGTCGATGCCGACAACAAGGTAGTGCCCCGTCCGGTGACCCTGGGCGCAGCGGTCGACTCCGGCGTGCTGATCGAGAGCGGCCTGCAGGCAGGTGAGCGCTATATCGTCGAAGGCTTGATGAAGGCTCGCCCCGGCGCCGTGGTAAAACCTGTCTCTGCCGACGAGATGAAGGCGATCACCGGCAAGGTGGTCAGCCAGTCTGCGGCCAAGTAAGGAGCCCGTATGTTTTCCAAGTTCTTCATAGAACGCCCCATCTTCGCCAGCGTGATTTCGATCATTATCGTGCTGGGCGGTTTGGCGGCGATGCGGGCGCTCCCCATCGAGCAATATCCCCAGATCACCCCGCCGGTGGTCTCGGTCACGGCGTTTTATCCGGGCGCAACCCCGGAGGTGATCTCCCAGACCGTGGCTGCGCCGCTGGAGCAGCAGATCAACGGCGTCGAGCGGATGATCTACATGCAGTCGGGGTCGGCCTCCAACGGCCAGATGAACCTCAACGTCTACTTCGAGATCGGCACCGATCCGGATCAGGCCACCATCAACGTCAACAACCGGGTCTCGGCCGCCATGGCCCAGCTGCCGGAAGAGGTGAAAAAGCAGGGGGTGACGGTCAAGAAGAAATCGACCTCCATCCTGCAGGTGGTCACCCTCCAGTCACCAAACGGCTCGTTTGATACCACCTATCTGTCGAATTACGCCCTGCTCAACATCATCGACGAGCTCAAGCGGATTCCCGGCATCGGTGATACCACCTTGTTTGGCGGTACCGACTATGCGATGCGTATCTGGCTCAGGCCGGATCGACTGGCCCAGCTCGAGCTCACCCCGAGCGACGTGATTGGCGCCATTCGCGAGCAGAACACCCAGTTCGCGGCAGGCAAGATTGGTGCCCAACCCACCACGGCCCCCATCGACTTCACCTACACGGTGCAGACCAAAGGGCGCCTTGAAGATGTGAAGGAGTTCCAGAACATCATCGTCCGCTCCATGCCCGATGGTTCCAAGATCCGAGTCCGCGATGTCGCCCGGGTCGAGCTGGGGGGCAAGGATTATGATCTGGTCGCCCGCGCCAACGGCAAACCGGCCATCGGTATCGCCACCTATCTGCAACCGGGCGCCAACGCCGTAGCGGTTGCCGATGCGGTACACGCCACCATGGAGCGACTCAAGGAGCGCTTCCCGCAGGATATCGAGTACCAGATCCCCTACGACACCACCGAGTTCGTGAAGATCTCCATCGAAGAGGTGGTGCACACCCTGTTCGAGGCAATCGTACTGGTATTCGTGGTGGTCTACCTGTTCCTGCAGAACTTCCGCGCCACCCTGATCCCCTGTATCGCGGTGCCGGTGTCGCTCATCGGGACCTTCGCCGGCATGCTGGTGCTCGGTTTCTCCATCAACCTGCTGACCCTGTTCGGCATGGTGCTCGCCATCGGTATCGTGGTAGATGACGCCATCGTGGTGCTCGAGAACGTCGAGCGGATCATGAGCGAGAAGAAGTGCTCCGCCAAAGAGGCTGCCATCCTCGCCATGCAGGAGGTCTCCGGTCCGGTGGTCGCCATCGTACTGGTGCTCTGCGCCGTGTTCCTGCCGGTCGCCTTTATGGGTGGCATGACCGGGGTGATGTACAAACAGTTTGCCATCACGGTCGCGGTCTCGGTCGCCATCTCCGGTCTGGTGGCACTGACTCTCTCCCCGGCCCTCTGTGCCGTGTTGCTGAAAGAGGGACACCACAAACCTGCCCGCTTCTTCGTCTGGTTCAACGAAAAATTTGACCAGCTGACCCGCGGCTATGTACGGGGTGTGGCCTTCCTGAACCGTCGGGTGGGGGTCGCCTTTGCCATCATCGCCGTGCTGATCCTCTCCATCTACGGCCTCTTCCTGAAAGTGCCGGGCGAACTGGTACCGAACGAAGATCAGGGCTACCTCATCTCCGCCGTCATGCTGCCGGATGCCGCCGCGATGAGCCGGACCCAGGCGGTGGCGGATCAGTTCGACAAGATCGCCATGGCCAACCCCCATGTGAAGGATGTGATCACCTTCTCGGGCTTTGACATTCTCTCCAATGCCATCATCAGCAACAGCGGCATGACCTTCATTACCCTGAAGGACTGGAGCGAGCGTCAGGAGACAGGACAGGACTCCTTCTCGCTGGCCAAGACCTTCCAGGGCTTGAGCCTGATGGGGCTGGCGGATGGCTTTGTCGCCTCCTTCAACCCGCCTCCCATTCAGGGGATGTCCACCACAGGTGGCCTTGAGGCCTATCTGCAAAACCGTGGCACCGGCAACGCCCAGGCCTTCTCCGGCGAAGTACAGCGCTTCCTTGAAGCAGCCAAGGCGCGCCCGGAGTTTGCCAGCGTCACCAGCACCTACCGCGCCAACGTGCCACAGGTCTATCTGGACCTGGATCGCGAAAAGGCCAAGGCGCTTGGGCTGCCGATCAACGCGGTGTTCGACACCATGCAGGCCACCTTCGGCCAGGTCTATGTCAACGACTTCAACCAGTTCGGCCGTACCTACCGGGTGCAGTTGCAGTCCGAGGCAGACTATCGCGCCAAGAAGAGCGACATCCGCAACGTCTATGTCCGCTCCGACAAGGGGGAGATGATCCCGCTCAGCAGTCTGGTGACGGTGCGTGATGCCACCGGCCCCGAACTGGTCGAACGCTTCAACATCTTCCAGGCCGCCAAGATCATGGCCCAGCCTGCCCCCGGCTACAGCTCGGGTCAGGCCATCGCCGCGCTGGAAGAGGTCGCCAATGAGGCTCTTGGCAACGACGCCAAGCTGGAGTGGACCGGCTCCGCCTATCAGGAGAAAGCGGCCGCAGGCAGCGCTGGCATGGCCTTTGGTTTCGGTATCGTGATGATCTTCCTCATTCTGGCCGCCCAGTATGAACGCTGGAGCCTGCCGTTTGCGGTGATCACCGCCGTACCGTTCGCCCTGTTCGGTGCCCTGCTCGCCACCTGGCTGGTGGGGCTGACCAACAACGTCTACTTCCAGATCGGGCTGGTGACCCTGGTCGGCCTTGCCGCCAAGAACGCCATCCTGATCGTGGAGTTCGCGGTGATGAAGCACGAAGAGGGGATGAGCCTCATCGAGTCGGCACTGGAGGCGGCACGCCTGCGTTTCCGTCCGATCGTGATGACCTCGCTCGCCTTTATCCTCGGCTGTGTGCCGCTGGTCACCTCCAGCGGGGCCGGTGCCGCAAGCCGTCACGCCCTCGGCTGGCCGGTCATCGGCGGCATGCTGGCGGCCACCTTTATCGCCATCTTCTTTATCCCGCTCTTCTTCCGCCTCATCATGAGAGGATCGGAAAAAAGGGCCTGACTATTCCGGTAAAGCTCACCAAGCCCCTCCCTCACGGAGGGGCTTTTTTATGTCAGTCCGTTACATCGCAAACAGATAGGCCTTCATCGCCTTGAGACGGACGGTAGCCGCACCGATGATGTCGATAAAGCCAAGCAGCGGATGGGGTTTATGTGCCGAAATCCAGGCTGAGCCGGTTGCCCCAATTGGCAGGTCCACACCGTCCGGCACCAGCATGTCGAGTACCACTGTCCGGCCATGGCTCGACATGTTGTTGCCCACATGCTGTCGTACATCCTGATCCCCCTGCGCAACACTCATCTGGGCCTCCCCCGTACCAGTAAGTACTGAGTGCACCCGTGCCCGAAAGATGCGCCCGGGATAGGCATCTACATAAAACTCGGCAAACTGGCCTGGTGCTATGTTGCGAAAACTCTGATCCGGAATGCGAAACTCCAGAAACTTGCGAGAAGTGTCGTATAGATGCATGTTGCCGGTACGGGAACCGCTGGCAATATTGACTATCGAGACCTGACCATCAAACGGAGCCCTGATCACCTTCTCTTCATTCCGTCGCTCCTGCAAGGCCAGCTCTGTCTCTAGATTCAACACCTGAGCTTCAATCGCCTGAACCTTCGCTTCACTGGCACTCAGTTGCGCCAGATCGCCATCAATTTGGGTCTGCAGCTGGTCACGGCTCTGAATACTGGCGAAGTTACCCAACTGGGTCAGCCGAGCCAATTCCTTGTGATTGAGGTTCAGTCGTGACTGGATCGCTCGCTGCTGGCTTACCTCTGACGCCACCTGGGCATGCTGGGCGTCAATCTGATAGCTCAACGCCTGAGACTTACCGTTACTCTCCCAGTCCGCAAGACTATAAATGGGCTGACCACGCGCAACACGCTGATTATGCGCAACATAAATCTGATCTATCTGATGAAACTGGTTGATGCCTAGTAATGGTCCCAACACCGCATGAGGTGCCTTGACCGTCGCCGAATCGGTAAAATCCACCGGAGCCAAATGGCGAGAGGTAGTCAACAAACCAAGCGCCAATAACGCGCCAATTGCGGTACTCCAAAAACCCGTTTTTAGGTTCCAAGGCAATATGTTCAGCTTGACCAGCAACCAGACGATCAGGATATAGGGCAGCAGGATCTCTTTCATGATGCCTCCCCCTCATGACGGCCACGTCGAATACCATGGCCGATAATAAGGCTCATCCGCTCGCTCAGCACATCCCAACGGGCAAAGGCGATGATAACGGCAAGCACCCACCAGGTCTTGTCGATAAACAGTCCGCACAAGGAGAGCGCAAACACCAGGGTGATATGCACCGACTCAGACACCTTGGCACGATGCACAGCGATCTCATGCAGTTGCCACAGCAGATAGACCAGATAGAGGACCACATAGAGAGTGATCACAGTAATCACCCCCATAAAGATCTCGGAATCAAGCAGTACCATGATGGCTGGCAAAGCATGGTTGAACTTGGTCGCCTCAATTGGATAGATGTGGGCACCTTTCGAGAAGAAGACAACCAGAGCAACCGTGACCAATATAAACGTCAGGCGCCAAAGCCACCGCGCTAACGCAGAGGTTGATTGTGATGACATTTGATGTTGTTCCTTGAGTAACGGATGAGCAAACAAGTGGACCTCACGAGCCACCCAGCTAATAACGCGCCGGATCGGCGCGAAGGGCAGGATGAAGAAGCCCCCAACCAGTGAAGGCTTGCAAGGCTCACAACTCAGAACTGGTGTTGCACACCGATGTTGAAGAAGTTCAGGTAGCTGTTGTTGTAGCTGCCGGACAAGTGCGGGCGACCGATCCCGTTTTGATCCACTGGCATATCACCCAGCCAGGCCAGGGTATAGCTGGCTTCCACCTTGGTGGCTGGGCTCAACTGATAACTGGCCCCCAGACCCCAGCGCCAACCAGAACCCACTGGAAGCATCACAGTACGGTACTCATCACTCACTGCACTACTGTCATAGCCTATTCCGCTGCTCAAACGCAGTGCAGGGGTGACATCAACCTGTGTCCCCAGGCTGGCATGCCATGTATCCTTGTAATTCATATCAATGGTTTGGCTGCCCATGGCAGATGCCACACCGATATCGCCAAAACGGGACCACTGCTGCCAGTTGGCACTGGCCAGCAAGGCCCACTGGTCGTTGAGCTGGTGATAGCCACTTAGCGTAATGGTCTGCGGAATCATGATCTCGACCCCTAGACCTGCCACATCAGCACGTGGGAAGAGCTGATCTTCCAGCTCCCACTTCAGTTCGGAGAAGTAGCTCAAACCGATACGGGAGTACTGATCCAGCTCGTAAAGTACCCCGAAGGAGGCGCCATACGCCCAGTCGCTGTTGGAGAATTCCCGCCCTTCCCCCATCCCGGACGTCAGATCCACAGAGGCTTCCAGCGAACCATTCATGGCGATCAGGCTGGCTCCCACTGACCAATTTGAGTCAATGCGGTACGCCAGACTCGGAGCAAAGGCGATGCCGGTCAGCTTGGCCGACTGGGTATAACCACGACCATCCCAGCCATCGCCATAATCGATACCCAGACCGTGACTGCCAAAGACGCCGATACCTGCGACCCATTGATCGTCGATGGCATGAGTCAGATAGAGGCTGCCGAGCGGCGCGGTCTGCAGGGCATTTCCACCGTTGTTACCGCCGTTGTCCAGATCCAGCTCAAGATCGCCGTATACCACACCGCCATTGACCTGCAACTGGGTACCTTCCAGTTTGGTCATACCGGCCGGGTTGCTTGCGATAGTATCTGCCCCTTGGGCACGGGCGGCAGACCCTGCGTTGGCCAGCGCACTGTTGGCAGTGCTGGTCTCGTAGAGGGCAAGGCCGCCAGCCATGGCTGATGGACTCAGCAAAGCGGCAAGCATCAGCGACAGCAGTCGTGGCTGCATTTCAATACTCCTGAATAGTGAACATGGTGAGCACCCGGCAAGGTGTGCTGCTCAAAAACACGGTTTGACTCTTTGATTGTCAGCATCCGGGAGACCTGCGGCTTTATACTGCTCGCTCATGGCGTCACGGGATGGATAAGGTCGGCAAGCACTCCTGCCGCAGTCATTTATGCCGAAGCAAAAGAGTGAACCATCACGCCATCGTGGTAACTGACAGGGGGCATCCTAACGGGATGAGGGGCATGCTTCATTAGGGTTGGGCATACACAATGGTTAAGCATTGCTTAAATATCCTCCCCCCAACACAGCACCTCTATTACATCACCGGCGCCATTGACCTTCACCTCGTGGCAAGGTTTACAGTCCCGCCATCTGCTCCCGAAGGATGCCCGGATTGTCACTCACCCAGCTTGCTGCAAGATTGCCCTCTGTTGCTCTGGCCCGGCTATTGCTGGCGCTGCTGCTCGTCTGCAATCTGACTCTCTGCATCAGCTGGCATGGTTCTCCCCTCTCCTCCGAGCCGACCCCAAACAGGGCCCAGTCGATGGTGATGTTCGATTCATCCATGGCGATGGCGGATGACGATATCTCTCATGCAATGCCCGCAATGGATCACCCGGGCGATGTCATGCCTCTCTCCTGCCATCAGGGAGACGAGGGGTCAGCCATGGGCGATGAGTGCCAGATGCAGACCGGCGTCAATGCTCTCTCCTTCGGCGCGATGGCTATGCTGGGTGTACTGGTCGCCCTGCTGATCTTCCCCCTGCTACTTGGCAACAACGTCGCAGCGTCACTGCTTGATAACTGGTTGCGGGATCCCTTCCTGCGCTCGCGCGGTACTCACCCTCCCTCCTGGCCACGCCGACACCTGATGCTGTCGGTGCTGCGCCACTAGAAAGTCCTTCTCTTTCGACAGCGGCAAGCCTCGGCTTGTCCGTTTTCTGCTGCCTTGCCTGACCCTGTGACGACTGGCCCCGCCAGCAACAGGGAGCCGTGCGCACTGATACAGCTGCGCCCCGTTTGCCGCCAGCCCCTTTGGTGATGCCTTGCACCTCACCCGACCGGCGGCCTGCAAAAGAGAAGACGTATTATGTCACCAGCCCACTTTTCACAGTCCAAGGTTGCTGCCTTCGCGGGCGCCTTATCCTCCTGCACTTTCTGCATGCAGACCCGCGCCGGAGGCCAGTCATGAACAAGACCATCCTGATGTCGGCCCTGCTGCTCGTCCTTGGCGCCGGTGGCGGCTACTGGGCCGCCAAACAGACCTCCGATGGCGCCAGCGCCAAAGAGAAGACGCCGCTCTATTGGGTCAACCCCATGGATCCCCGCGACAAGCGCGACGGCCCGGCCAAGGACAACATGGGGATGGACTTTATCCCCGTCTATGAGGAACAAAAAAACGGCTCACCCGGCACAGTCACCATCAGCCCCGAGATCCAGCAGAACCTGGGGGTGCGGCTGGCCAAGGTGGAGAAGCTGCCTATCCACCAACAGATCGAGACGGTGGGCTATGTCGGGTATGACGAGGACAGGCTGGAGGCAGTCAACGCCCGCATGGCGGGCTGGATCCGCACCCTCGCCATCAAGAGCGAGGGGCAGCAGGTGAGCAAGGGGAGCCTTATTTACGAGCTCTACGCGCCGGATCTGGTCAACGCCCAGCACGAATACCTGCTCGCTCTCAACACCGCCAACCCACTGCTGCTGCGCGCTGCCGAGGGCAAGCTCAAGTCCCTGCAGGTACCGGCAGATCAAATCTCAGCCCTCAAGCGCACCCGTCAGGTGCGCGACACCATCAGCATTTACGCCCCCAGCAGCGGTTATGTCTCCGAGCTCAAGGTGCGCGAGGGCCAGTATGTTGAGCCCGCTGCGGCGCTGTTTAACATCAGCACCCTCAAGCAGGTGTGGGTCAGTGCCGAGGTGTTCGAGCGTCAAGCCGCCCAGCTGAAAGTGGGGGATCCGGTCACCATGACTCTCGACTATGCCCCCGGTCGCAGTTGGCAAGGTAAGGTGGATTACCTCTATCCGACCCTGGACGCAGCTACCCGCACCCTCAAGGTGCGACTGCGCTTTGACAACCCGGACGAGTTTTTGAAACCCAATATGTTTGCCAAGGTGAGCATTCGCACCGGGCAGGGAGAGCCGCAATTGGTGGTGCCGAGCGAAGCGGTGATCCGCACCGGCAGTCAGGATCGGCTGGTGCTGGCGTTGGGGGATGGCAACTTCAAGTCGGTCGCCGTCACTCTCGGCCCCCAGTTTGGCGACAAGGTTGCCATCAAGGCAGGGGTAGAGGCTGGGGATAACATCGTCAGCTCGGCCCAGTTCCTGCTCGACTCCGAGTCGGCCATCGATTCGGACTTCCAGCGTATGACGGCGGTGCGCCCTGCACAGGTGTGGACCCAGGGCGAGGTTGAAAGCATCGATCTGGCCAACCGTACCCTGATGGTCTCCCACCAGCCCATCCCCGAGTGGCAGTGGCCCGCCATGGAGATGGAGTTCACCGTCGCCGACGGGGTCGATATCAGCAAGCTGGTCGAGGGGCAGACCCTGCACCTGCAGGTAATGCAGGAGGGGGATGAGTACCGCATCACCACCATCCATCAGGAGAAGGCCCCGACCAGCGGCCATGCTCTTGAGCAGGCAAAAGATGAGATGGAAGGGATGGGCCATAGCCAGCACAATATGGGAGCCAAGCCATGATCCCCTCGATTATTCGCTGGTCAATCGGCAACCGCTTTCTGGTGCTGCTTTTGACCCTCATGCTCACCGCCTGGGGGCTCTGGTCGGTCAAACAGACCCCGGTGGATGCCCTGCCGGATCTCTCCGACGTGCAGGTGATCATCAAAACCTCCTATCCGGGCCAGGCGCCTCAGGTGGTGGAGGATCAGGTCACCTACCCGCTTACCACCGCCATGCTGGCGGTACCGGGGGCCACCACGGTGCGCGGCTACTCCTTCTTCGGCGACTCCTTCGTCTATGTGCTGTTTGACGACAACACCGACCTCTACTGGGCCCGCGCCCGGGTGCTGGAGTATTTGAGCCAGGTTACGCCCAATCTGCCCGCCTCCGCCCGCCCCCAGCTCGGCCCCGATGCCACCGGGGTGGGCTGGGTCTATCAGTACGCGCTGGTGGACAGAACTGGCAAGCATGACCTCAGCGAGCTCACCTCGCTGCAGAACTGGTTCCTCAAGTACGAGTTGCAGACGGTTGAGGGGGTCTCCGAAGTCGCCACCGTCGGCGGCATGGTGCGCCAGTATCAGGTGCGGGTCGATCCGGACAAGCTGCGCGCCTACGGCATCCCGCTCTCCCTTATCGAGACCGCCATCAAGCAGGGCAATCAGGAGACCGGCGCCTCCGTCATCGAGATGGCGGAAGCGGAGTACATGGTGCGCTCCAATGGCTATCTGAAAAGCGTCGAGGATCTGAAGCAGATCCCGCTCGGTACCAATGTGCGCGGCGCCCCGCTGCTGCTGGGGGATGTGGCAGATGTGCTCACCGGCCCCCAGATGCGGCGCGGCATCGCCGAGCTCAACGGTGAAGGGGAAGTGGTGGGCGGCATCATCGTCATGCGCTATGGCGAGAATGCCCAACACACCATAAACGGGGTCAAGGCGCGGCTGGCGGAGCTGAAGAGCAGCCTGCCACAAGGGGTGGAGATCGTTACCGTCTATGATCGCTCCGACCTTATCCAGCGCGCCATCGACAACCTCTCCGGCAAGCTGCTGGAGGAGTTCGCGGTGGTGGTACTGGTCTGTCTGGCCTTCCTGTTCCACCTGCGCTCGTCGCTGGTGGTGGTCATCACCCTGCCCATCGCCATCCTGACCGCCTTCATCGTGATGCACCTGCAGGGGATCAACGCCAACATCATGTCGCTGGGGGGCATCGCCATCGCCATCGGCGCCATGGTGGATGGCGCCATCGTGATGATCGAGAACGTCCACAAACACATGGAGCGGGAAGCGCTCACCGACAAGAACCGCTGGCGCATCATCACCGAGGCGAGCATCGAGGTGGGGCCCGCCATCTTCTTCTCCCTGCTCATCATCACCATCAGCTTCCTGCCGGTGTTCGCGCTGGAGGCGCAGGAGGGACGGATGTTCCACCCCCTCGCCTACACCAAGACCTACGCCATGGCGGCGGCGGCCGGGCTCGCCATCACGCTGGTGCCGGTGATCATGGGTTACTTTATCCGTGGCAAGGTGCTGGCGGAGCAGGCCAACCCGCTCAACCGCTGGTTGAGTCAGGGCTATGTGCCACTGCTCAAGGCCGTGCTGGCCCGTCCGAAAACCACCCTTGCCATCGCCGCCGTGGTGACGGTGGCGGGCTTCTGGCCGCTCAAGTACCTGGGCTCCGAATTCATTCCGCCGCTCGATGAGGGGGACATCATGTATATGCCCACCACCGCGGCCAATATCTCGGTGGGCAAGGCGCGGGAGATTTTGCAGCAGACCGACAAGCTCATTCGCACCGTGCCCGAGGTGCAGAACGTGTTTGGCAAGGCGGGGCGCGCCGAATCGGCCACCGACCCCGCCGACCTGGTGATGATGGAGACCAGCATCCAGCTCAAGCCCCGCGATCAGTGGCGACCCGGCATGACCCCGGAGAAGCTCAAGGAGGAGCTGGACTCCCTCATCCGCTTCCCCGGTCTCACCAACGCCTGGGTGCCCCCCATCAAGACCCGCATCGACATGCTGGCCACCGGCATCAAGACCCCGGTGGGCATCAAGATAGCGGGGCCGGATCTCAAGGTGATCCAGCAGCTCGGCCAACAGCTCGAACAGATCGTCGGCAAGGTGGAAGGCGCCTCATCGGTCTACGCCGAGCGGGTGGCCGGTGGCCGCTATGTGAAGGTGGATATCGACCGGCTCAAAGCAGCCCGCTATGGCCTCAACATCGCCGACGTGCAGGCGGTGCTCGCCACCGCGGTGGGCGGCATGGAGGTGGGCCAGACCATCGAGGGGCGCGAGCGCTATCCCATCAACCTACGCTATCCCCAGAGCTATCGGGATTCGGTGGCCAGCCTCGAGCTGCTGCCGGTGGTGACCCCGAGCGGGGCGCGCATCGCGCTGGCGGATGTAGCCCGGGTCTACATCAGCGATGAAGCCCCCATGCTGCGCAGTGAAAACGCGCGGCTCAACGGCTGGGTCTACGTCGATATTCGCGGCCGCGATATCGGCTCCTTCGTCGATGAGGCCAAAGCCGAGGTGGGCAAGCAGCTGGTGCTGCCGGCGGGCTACGCCCTCACCTGGTCTGGCCAATACGAGTACATGGAACGGGCCAAGGCGCGCCTCGCCTACGTGGTGCCGCTGACGGTCGCCATCATCGTGCTGCTGCTCTATCTGGCGTTTCGCCGCGTTCAGGAGGTACTGCTCATTCTCACCACCTTGCCGCTGGCGGTGGTGGGCGGGATCTGGACCCTCTGGCTGCTCGACTTCAACCTCTCGGTGGCGGTCGGGGTGGGCTTTATCGCTCTGGCGGGGGTGGCGGTAGAGACCGGCGTCTTGATGCTGGTCTACCTCAACCACGCCTGGGATGACCTGGTGGCCAGCGGCAAGCCGGACAAGGCGGGTCTGCATCGGGCGGTGATCCAGGGCGCCGCCCTGCGCCTGCGTCCCAAGATGATGACGGTGGTGACCATTATCGCCGGCCTCTTGCCCATCATGTGGAGCCACGGTACCGGATCCGAAGTGATGCAGCGCATCGCCGCCCCCATGATCGGCGGCATGGTGAGCGCGCTGGTGCTGACCCTCTTGGTGCTGCCCGCGGCCTACTACCTGTGGCGCAGTCGCAGCCTTGGCAAGAGCGCGAACCCGCAATCCGAATAACCCGATTTCACGATCCATATTGACTGAACGATGAGGAAACCATCATGAACTACAAAACGCTGACCCTGACCCTGCTGCTTGGCCTTGCCACCCACACCAGCCTGCAAGCCGAGGAGATGACGCACAATGAAGGGCACGAGATGAGCCAGACGGGTGAGATGAACGAACAGGCCGCAATGGTGATGACCAAGGGGGTCATTACCCGCCTCGATGAGGGGAGCGGCAAGGTCGGCATCAAGCACGAGGCGATCGAGAATCTCAAGATGCCCGCCATGACCATGGTCTTTCGAGTGGCAGATCCGGCCCAGCTCAAGGAGCTGAAGGTGGGGGATGCCATCCACTTTCATGCCGAAAGCCAGAGCGGCAAGCTCACAGTGACAGCCATCCAGCCGCAATAAACGGCTCTGGCTCGCCGAAGAGGTCACGATAGACAGTGACAACGCAAGAGGGAGGCATCAGCCTCCCTCTTCTTTGGTCAACCTGTTCATGTGGTCAACCTCTGGCGCGCGATAGCACTCAGCTGCGGGTTGCCAGCAACTGCTCCACATCCTCGATCACCTTGAGGGCCGCCTGCGGGCCGCCGCTGGAGGTCCAGAGCGACCCGTCCACGGCGCCAAAGCGCTTGGCCTTGATCACCGGCAACTGCTGGAACGCCGGGGTCTGCTCCGCCTGACGCATGGCATCCACCGCATCACCGGTGGCGCTCAGGGTACCGACCACCAGCCAGTCGGCATCCAACAGGTTGAGGGACTCCAGACTCAGCGCCGGTGAATGGGGCGCGCCAGTCCCCTGTTGTTTGCCCGGACGCACCAGCCCCATCGACTCCACTACGCTGCTGGCAAAGGTGCCCTGATACATAAAGCTCGGCCCCTTGGGGTTCCAGCGCACTATGCTGATGCTCTCCCCCTGATGCTTGGCCAGCTTGCTGCGAGCCTGAGTCAGCCGCTCGGCATACTGCAGCAAGAAAGTATCCCCTTGCTGGTCGCGGTTGAGGGTGTGAGCGGTGCGGCGGAAGCTATCCTGCCACGGTTCACCCCACTTGCTGGTCACCACGGTCGGCGCGATCTCCCCCAGCAAGGTCAGCAGCTCGGGACGGGTCTGGCCGGTCAGGATAAGGTCGGGCTCCAGCGCAATCAGCGACTCCAGATTGGGGCTGTCGAGATCGCCGATCACCTGGATCCCCATGCCCGCCTTGTTCAGCAAATAGCGAGGCAAGGTGGGTTGACCACGGCCATTGACGGCGCCGATGGGGGTCAGCCCCAGGGTCAGGGTGCTGTCGAGTTCGAGCTCGCTCAGCACCACCACCCGCGTTGGCTGGGCTGGCACCTGCACCTTCTGGCCAAACGCATCGGTCACTTCACGCATCTCCTGCGCCTGAACCCGCGGCGCGGCCAGCATCAGGATGGCTGCTGCCAGGGCGGCAAAACGCTTCATCATCTCACTCCTTCTCGTTGCACGGCCCGGATAATCGGCCGCGTGAATACACTCGGTGGGCCCACAGAGCAGGCCCATATGACTCAACTCGCCGAACGCAGGGCTCGGCCATGTTCGTGACGACGGGGCACGATAATGGGTGCCCCGTCGCCGGGGGCATGCAGAATGTCGACACTGGTCTGGTAGAGCTGATCGATCAGGGATTTGGTCACCACCTCCCGGGCCGGGCCCATGGCGGCAATGGTCCCCTCGCCGATGGCGATCAACTCGTCACAGTAGCGGGCCGCCATCGCCAGATCGTGGATCACCAGCAGCACGGTTTTGCCTTCGGCAGTGATGCGATGGATCGCCTCCATCACCTCGGTCTGGTGGCCGATATCGAGGGCGCTGGTGGGCTCGTCGAGCAGCACCATGTCGCTGTCCTGCGCCAGGATCATCGCAAGCCAGGCCCGCTGCGCCTGCCCGCCGGAGAGGGACGCGGCGCTCTGCTGCCAGATGCTTTCAAGCTGCATCCGCTCGCAGGCGCTGCGCACCATGCTGGCATCCTCCTCACCCCACTGATTGAACCAGCCTTGATGAGGGTGGCGGCCATACTGCACCAGCTGCTCCACCAGAATGCCGGCAGGCAGGGTCGGCCGCTGGGGCAGATAGGCGAGCTCCCGCGCCAGCCCCTTCATGGGGTAACTGGAAAGCGGCTTGCCCTTGAGCAGGATCTCGCCGCGTTGGGCTTTCATCTGGCCGGAGAGCAGTTTGAGCAGGGTCGATTTGCCGCAGCCATTGGGGCCGACGATCCCCACCAGCTTGCCCCTCGGCACGCTGAAGGAGATATCCCGCAAAATGGGGGTCTGCTGATAGGCGAAATGGAGGCGATTTACGGTGAGCGTCATCAGTCAGCCCTCTGGCGATCGTTAACAAGAAGAAACAGCAGCAACAGGCCGCCGAGAATGCGGGTCATGATACCGGTCGCCACCTCGTGGGGGCTGGCCAGCACCCGGACCAGGGTATCGCTGGCAAGCAGCAGCAGGGCGCCGCTAAGCGCAGCCAGCCAGAGCGGCACCACCCGGTCTTTTACCAGCCAGGAGGCAAGAATGGGGGCCGCCATGGCGATAAAGACCACGGGCCCGCCGATGGCGGTGCCGAGCGCCGCCACCAGAATGGCCTGGGCTAGAATGCCCAGTTGCACCCGATCGCCGTTGACGCCAAGCCCTCTGGCCATCTCGGGGCCAAAGCGCAGCACCGCCAGCGAGCGGGAGAGATAGACGATCCACGGGCAGAGCAGCAGCAACAGGATGGCAATCGGGGTGATAGTGCTGTAACCCACGGCGATAAAGCTGCCCATGTTCCACAGATAGAGGGAGCTCAAGTGCAGCAAAGCCTGGGTGGACATCACAAACTGGCCGAGCGCCTCGAACAGCTCGGAGAGGCCGATACCGATCACCACGAACAGATAGCCCTGCTCACCCGGTTTGCGGCAGAGGGCATAGAGCACCAGCGCCGCGAAGATGGCGCCGATGGGGGCCGCCCACCAGGGCCAGCTGCCCACGGTCAGGTAGAGGGAGAAGACGATGATGGCCAGAGAGGCGCCGTTGTTGACCCCCACCATGTCGGGTGTGGCCAGCCGGTTGCGCACCAGAGTTTGCACCAGACAGCCGGAGAGCCCCATGGCCGCCCCCGCCACCACGACCCCAAGGATGCGCGGCAGCCGGATCTTGAACAGGGTGAGCTGCTCAAGCCGGGTCCCCTCCCCCAGCAGGGTGTTGACCACCCCGGCCAAGCCAAGCTTGCCGCCGCCAACGCTCAGGGCCAGCAGAGCCAGCGCCAGCAGCGCCATGGCCAGCAGAGCAAGCCAGCGCCAGCTCGGTAGATGGAGCAGCAAAGAGCGGTTGCCGGCCCGCAGGCAGAGCATATCGGTAGGTGTACGCATCAGCCCCTCACTTGACGGTCAGCAGGGTACGAAAGCCCCCGCGGTGAACGATGGCGATCAGCACAGGTGCACCGATCAGGGCCAGAATGACCCCGTTTGGCAGCTCGAACGGCTGGATCAGCCAGCGCGCCAGAATGTCGGCCAACAGCAGAAACAGCATGCCGAACAGGGCGGAGAAACAGACCTGCACCGACAGCTTCACCGGCTCCACCAATCGGCCACAGTAGGCGGCCAGAAAGCCGACAAAGCCGATGGGGCCGGCGATAGCGATGGCACTGGCGGTAAACAGAGTGGCGGCCAGCAGCACGCCAATTCGCACCCGGTTAGGGCGGATCCCGAGCGCCTGGGCCTGACTGTCCCCCATCTGCATCAGGGTCAGCTGGCGACAGAGCAGCAAGGTGATGACAAACGCCGCCAGCACGAAGGGCAGTACGGCTATGATGGCATCGAGATTGGCCGCCGACAGGGAGCCGAGGTTCCAGAAGCGGTACTGCTCCAGCACCATCTTGTTGGAGAGCAGCAAAAAGCTGGAGAGACCGCCGAAGGTGGCGGAGAGCGCCACCCCGACCAAAATGAGCTTGAGGGGGTTGGAGCGGCCAATCATCATGCCAAGCCCCAGCACAATCACGTTGCCGAGCAGCGCGCCTAGTCCTGCCCAGAGCAGATAGCCGTAGGCGGACTCCACCCCGAACCAGGTGAGCCCCACAACCAGCGCAAAGACGGCCCCGGCGTTGACCCCGAGCAGACCGGGCTCCGCCAGCGGGTTGCGGGTCGCACTCTGCAACAAGGAGGCAGCCAGAGATAAAGAGGCGCCGACCACCATGGCGCAGAGGGTGCGCGGCAGTCGCAAGGTATTGAGCACCATGGCGAGCTTCTCGTCGCCAGCCCAGCGGGCATCCCCCATCAGGTAGCCGAGCACCTCGCGGGCACCATAAACACCCGCACCGGTGGCGAGCGAAAGAGAAAGCAGTACGAACAGTAGGAACAATCCCAGCCAGAACAGAGGGGTCTGGTACTTAACCACCCTTTACGACTCCTTGCGTTGGGTCTGACAACATGCAGCCAAACCGACGTGAAAACAGGGCGCTCTTGTGTCAACGGAAATAAAAACGCCGCCCGGACGAATACCCGGACGGCGCAATACTAAATGCAAATCATTTTTATTTGCAAGGGTGAATCAGGTATTCTTTCGCATCCGCTTAATTATCCATCACATCGTGACGGGTCTGGTGATAGGCCTCTTCACTCTTGCCCCGGCGCCAGTACGGCACGGCGTAGAGCGACTGACGATCCACCTCGAGCACAGACCGAAAATGGCGGCGCAGCGGCAGCACTAGCGCCTCTTCCCCACCCAGCCAGAAGAAGCCACCATCGCGCACCAGCGGCAGAGCAATCACATGCTCCAGCAGGCCGCTGGACTCGGGCTCGCCGACAAACCAGTGACAGCGAACCCCGACCGGCAGCGTCAACGGCTGAGCATCGGCCTGATCCGGCACCAGAATCGCAATTTCCCCTCTGGCATCGGCAGGCATCACCTCACACATCGCCATGATGGCGGGCAAGGCGGTGAGATCCCCCACCAGGCAGTAGTGATCGGCCGGTTGCAGCATGGGGTTGGGGCCACCCGGCCCGGAGAGGATCACCTTCTCTCCCGGCTTGGCATGGGTGGCAAAGGCGCTGGCGGGCCCGCCGTCACCGTGCAGCACGAAGTCGATATCAATTTCCTGCTCATCACGGCGAAACGCGCGGATGGTGTAGGTGCGGATCACCGGCTTGTCCGCCGGGTCACTCCAGCGCGGGCCGCTCGGGGTCATGGCAGGCAGCACCGGCTCTACCTGATGGGGCTGGGCCAGCATCACCTTGATATGGGCCCCACCGCAGGTAAAAGGATAGTCAGCCAACTCGCTGCCACCAAAGGTGATGCGACGCAAATGGGGGGTGATCTGGGTAATGGCTTTGACAGTCAGCAGACGGGGACGATTGGGAGGCAGAGATGGGGACACGATGGGGCTCCTCGTTGAGTGTGTCGCCCATGCTACACGCAAATAGGAATCACTATCAAATAAGATTGTTTCTCGTCTAATAGCTACAAGCTGGATTCAAACATTCCCAACCACTAGCGTCCACACCCCAATCCAGAAATAGGCTTTATGCACGCTAGCTCCATGATTGGGCAAAGAAAGGAGCCGGACAACGCCACAGTCATAAAGGGTTCCATTTGCTTATTTCGACCATAGTTTTTCGAGATCAAATTTTATTTCCCAATAAGTTTCCTATCCTTAGTGAAGCAGTTAATGTAAGCACAGGATGCCAAACAGGATTGTATGATGGATGACCAGATCCTGATTATTGATGATGACGATCTCTCCCTCCCCGACGCACAGCAAGCGGGCTGGAAGGTGATGATTGTTGACGATGAGCCTGAAGTGCATCGCATCACCAAAATCACCTTGAACAAATTCGAGTTTGACAATCGCCCCATCGATTTTCTGCATGCCTATTCCGCGGCACAGGCCAAGGAGTTGCTGGCCACCACCCCGGACGTTGCCCTGTTGCTGCTGGACGTGGTGATGGAGGTCGACCACGCCGGCCTCGATGTCGTCAAATACGTCCGTGAAGATCTGCAAAACAAGATGGTACGCATCGTGCTGCGTACCGGCCAACCCGGCCAGGCGCCGGAAGATGACGTGGTCACCAACTACGACATCAACGACTACAAGGATAAAACCGAGCTCACCTCCCAGAAGCTGCGCACCCTGCTGCGGGCCAGCCTGCGCTCATATCGGGATATTCGCACCCTGGAGAGTAACCGCCAGGGGCTGGAAAAAGTCATCGAAGCCTCCAAGGGGATCTTTGAGAAAAGGGCCTTGCGCCAGTTTGTCGAAGGCGCCCAGGAGCAGCTCAGCGCCTTGCTCCATCTGGGGGAAACCCAGATATACGACGTCAAGCAATACGCCTATGAGGTGAAGGATCAAGTATTGGAGCCCCTGCTCCCCGGCCATCCCGCCATGCTCCTCACAGAAGCGCCGGAGATCCTGCGCCAGGCCATGAGCAAGCGCAGCAACGTCTATAACGCCACCCAGATGGTGCTCTACTGTCAGAATCCGCGCCACCACCTGCTGTTCCACATCGAGACCACCCGCCAGCTCAGCCAGATCGATACCAGTCTGCTGACCCTGTTTACCGAAAACATCATAGTGGCGCTGGAGAATATCCGGCTCAATGAGGTGATCGCCGACAACCAGCGGGAGATCATCTATCGCATCGGCGAACTGGTCGAAACCCGTTCAAAAGAGTCAGGGCTGCACGTCAAACGGGTCGCGCTCTATACCGAACAGTTCTGCCACCTGATGGGCATGAGCGAAGAGCAGAGCGAGCTGGTGAAACGAGCCTCGCCGCTCCATGACATTGGCAAGGTGGGAATTCCTGATGCCATCTTGCACAAGCCGGGCAAGCTGACACCGGAAGAGTGGGAGATCATGAAAACCCACGCCCAGCTCGGGCAGGATATGCTCTCCGGCAGCGATTTGGCGCTGTTTCAGATTGGTGCCACCATCGCTGGCAATCACCATGAGAAGTGGAATGGCAGTGGCTATCCCCGCGGTTTGAAGGGGGCCGATATTCCGCTGGAGGGGCGGATTGTGGCGCTGGCTGACGTGTTCGATGCCCTGGGTTCGGATCGCTGCTACAAGAAGGCGTGGCCGCTGGACAAGGTGCTGGCCCTGATTGAAGAGGAGAAGGGGCAGCATTTCGACCCCCAGCTGGTCGAGCTGATGATGGCCAATCTGGACAAGTTCCTCGAGATCCGCGAGCAGAACAAGGATGTCTATATCGGCGAACACTGATAGCCAGCTTGTTCTGTTTATGAACTAAAAAAAACCGCCCTGCTTATCAGGGCGGTTTTTTATCTTCTGGCATCACGCCACTTCAGTACGAGGGTTACTGCTCTGGCAGATTGAGATCCAGCTTGGCAGCAGGTTGTCCAGCTTGCTGATTCTCGGCCTGTGCAGCGGCCAGAGCACGCTTCAGGGCACGCCGTTTTTGTATCACCACAAACCCGACCCCACCCAATACCGCCAGCAGCACACCACCACCTGCCAATGCCCAGATCAGCCAGCCCATTTCCTCCTCTGCCGGAACTTCATGGGTCGCCTCGGCACTGGAGGCCGGTGTGGCGGCCGACACCACCTCTACAGGAGGCGGCGGTGGCGGGAAGACATTGAAGGTTTTCACCGGCAACTCGATTTTCAGCTCACGGCCGAGGCGAGTGGTGCCATAGAGGGTTGCTTTCACCTCATGCTGACCGACCTCCTTGATGTTGGAGAGATCGATATCAAGCTTGGGGTCGCTGGCGGTCTCGCTGAACTCGTAGAGGCCGCCCACATTGCTGGTCACACTCCCCTTGACCACCACAGAGGCGGGATCCAGCTCATCACGGTCGATTAGCAGTGAGAGCTTGGCACCCAGCTCATCCGAAGGCGGCGACAAGTTATAGCTGAACGGATAGGGGTAAAGCAGCACATCCTGATAACGGGCACGGACAAACACCTGATTGCCCGTGCTGAACATGGCGCGGTACTTGCCACCGGGAATATCCTGCAGCGTCACTTCCGCCGTCATGATGCCATCGCCTGGCACCTCATCTAGCCCCTTGCCATCATCGCGATAGTGGCCAAGTACTTGATCCAGCACGACCTCTTTCTTATCGGCATCGCTGAACGATTGCAGCTTGACGGTCATGCCAAGATCAGAGAGATAGTATTTATCTTTCGGCGGCTGACCATTGATCAGCAACCACGCCTTGAGCTTGACCACCTCCCCCTGATAGAGCTGCATCGGCAGGGCGGCGATATCGAGCCGGATATCGGAGAGAATGCGCACCCGGTTGTCGGGATCCACCTCGCCAATCGCCTGCCAGGGGCCCGGCATGGGATTGCGCAGGGTAATGAGATCATGCTCTGGCAGCGCCAGCCAACCCACATCGGCAGGTTTGACCTTGCCCACGTAAAGCTTGCTGCCATCGGGGCGAACCAGGATCACGGACGGGGTGCCCGGCTTGCGCTTGATGATGAAGGTTATCTCCTTAACCCCATAATCGATGCGAAAGCGGTTATCCAGCAGCGGAATATCGGAAGGGGCAAATACCTCGGTCGCCGTCGCCCCCAGCGAGAGCAATAGCAGCAGACCGGCACACCACTTGCTCATTGCCGCCACAGACAACTTCCTCCTTTCTTCTGTACCAGGTCCAGTCTCGCCTCGTGCAGGGCCTGAACCTCGGTGCTGGCACGCACCACCTTGAGGGCGGGTCGGTTGCTCTCTAACCGGCGAATGCTGGTGTCCTGATTGCTCTCGTTTTCATTGCTTTCGGTGGCCAGATTCAGTTTAGTCTGACCACCGGTCATCAACAGATAGACGTCAGCCAGGATCTCCGCATCGAGCAGAGCCCCGTGCAGGGTACGGTGGGAGTTGTCGATACCGTAACGATCGCACAGCACATCCAGGTTGTTGCGCTTGCCGGGGAAGAGATCCCGCGCCATCGCCAGGGTATCTGTGATGGTGCAGATATCCGCCGTCTTGAAGTTGAGTCCGAGCTTGCTGAACTCGTAGTCCATGAAGCTCACGTCAAACGGTGCGTTGTGAGCGATCAATTCGGCGCCGCGGATGAACTCGAGGAATTCGTCGGCAATCTGGCTGAACGACGGTTTGTCACGCAGGAACTCGTCGGTAATACCGTGCACCTGGATCGCTTCCGGGTCGACCAGACGATCAGGCTTGATATAGACGTGATAGTGGTTACCGGTCAGCTTGCGGTTGATCACCTCCACACAGCCGATTTCGATAATGCGGTGCCCCAGATAGACAGGGCCGCCCGCCGTATTCATACCTGTGGTTTCAGTATCCAGAATGATCTGGCGATTCAGTTGGGGTGTGTTCATGATCCAATCTATGTCAAACTTCGGCTTTACTTACTCGCTAGTTTACCCCAAGCCTCATGTTAAAACAGATTGATTGCTCATGTTAAAACAGATTGATGTCTATACCGACGGCTCCTGCCTCGGCAATCCGGGCCCGGGTGGTTACGGGGCCGTGATGGTCTACGGCAAGCACCGCAAAGAGATTTCCGCAGGATTCAGGTTGACCACCAATAACCGGATGGAGCTGATGGCCGCTATCATGGGGCTGCGCACCCTCAACGAACCGTGCAAGGTGCGCCTCACCACCGACAGCCAGTATGTCCGCCAGGGGATCACCCAGTGGATCATCGGCTGGAAGAAGAAAGGGTGGATGACCGCCAACCGGCAACCGGTCAAGAACGTCGATCTCTGGAAGGAGCTGGATGCGGAAGTGGGTCGCCACCAGATTGAGTGGCTCTGGGTGAAGGGTCACTCCGGCCACCCGGAGAACGAACGGTGCGACGAGCTGGCCAGAGAGGCCGCCTGCGGCAAGGATCTGGCCGAAGATACCGGCTACCAGCCCTGACGGGCCATTCCCGGTGTGGCGAGGGACTTTGGCAGCTGCCAGCGCCGCCGCACCGGGATAAGTGGAAAGCGCCGTTTACGGGCCGCAATCACGTATACCGATGCAAATGCCCTGCAATAATCCCGCCCGATACTCTCCCGCCACCAACTGTGCCAGCTCTGTTTCCCCATAAACGAGTAACCGAAACGCTCGTCGAACATCACCTCGCATCCCAGCAGATGCAACCAGTCCGTCACCCGCCCCGGGGTGAACATCCGTGCCGACCAGGGCATTCTGCGCCGCAAGAACGGCACACAGTGACCGATCCCGACCAGACTCATGGGGTTATAACCACTGATGATCAGCCAGCCATCGTCGGTCAGCACCCTTTCGGCTTCGCGCAACACCTGATGAGGATCGGCAGAGAAATCGAGGCAGTGGGCCAGCAGGCAGGCATCGACGCTGCCGGTCCGCACCGGCAGATCGAGGGGATCGCCATACATGTCGAGCAGCCGCCCGCCGGGGGCGACCCCGATCTGGTGACGAATGGAGGAGCGTTTGCAGGAGAGTTCGGCGCTCAGAGCGCCAATTTTCAGCAGATGATACCCAAACAGATTGGGGCACCAGTTGTCGAGCCGATCCTGGATCTCGGCCGCCACCCAGTCCCCCATAGGCAATGCAGACCAGCTGGTCGGGATCTCGATTTGTTGTTCGGTACGTGCCACCTGCATAATAGGGCTCAACTCGGGGTTTCGAACGCCATCCTGTTATATAAGATACCCTCCCTAAAGAGAAGCAGACTCATGTATCCAGTGATCACAGTTCCAGCCTTTAATGACAACTACATCTGGTTGATCCGCCACGAAAATCACTGTCTGGTGGTCGATCCGGGCGATGCCGCACCCGTGCTGGAGCGGCTCGAGGCATTGGGGCTGGTGCTCGATGCCATCCTGCTGACCCATCACCATCACGATCATGTCGGGGGTGTCACCGACCTGCTTGCCCACTTCCCCCACGCCCGGCTCTATGGCCCCAAACTTGACCCGATGCCGGATCACCACGGTCAGTGGCTGGAAGATGGCGATCAGATCAACTGGCACGGCCTCGCCCTCGAGGTGATCCATGTGCCCGGGCACACTCGCGGCCACATCGCCTACCACGGTAACGGCATGCTGTTTTGTGGCGATACCCTCTTCTCGGCCGGTTGTGGCCGCCTGTTTGAAGGGACGCCGGAGCAGATGTACCACTCGCTGCAACGACTCGCCGCCCTGCCCGATGAGACACTCATTTATTGTGCCCACGAGTACACCCTCTCCAACCTGCGTTTTGCCTATGCGGTCGAGCCGGACAACCCGGCGATCCGCCGCCAGATCGGGCTGATCAGCAAACTGCGGCAACAGGGGCTGCCAAGCCTGCCAACCCGGCTGGGTGACGAACGCACTTTCAACATTTTTCTGCGCTGCGAACAGGATTCAGTGAAATTTTCTGCTGAAAAACATGGACTAAAATGCGTGGAAAATCCGGTAGATACCTTCACCATCCTGCGTCAGTGGAAGGACGTTTTTTGAACAAACCTTGATCAGGGGGCCATTGCCCCTTATGATGCGAGCTGTTTTTCCTAAAAATGACCGGAACGAGATGAAGGTACGAACGGCCTTATTGGCAGCGCTGTTGCTCAGCGGCTGCCAAAACCTGAGCCATCAGGATGACCGGGCGCTAACGGCAATCGAGCCGATCAAGTCCCCCCAGGTCAAGAAAAAAGCGCATAAAAAACACTCTTCCCATTTCCTGTTTGGCGATGAACAGCTGGACGAAATGGAAGATACGGACAATCTGTGGGTGCGTATCAGCGATGATATGCAACTGGAAACTCCGGACAATCCGCGCATCCGCCAGCAACGTGAGTGGCTGTTGCGCAATGATAAGCATCTGGCGACCATTGCCAGCCGGGCTGAACCCTACCTCTATCTGATGGTAGAGGAGATTGAACGGCGTGAGCTGCCAATGGAGCTTATTACTGTCCCGATGATCGAGAGCATGTTTGATCCTCATGCCCGATCCCGCAGCAATGCCGTCGGACTCTGGCAGTTTGTGCCAGCGACAGGCAGAAACTTCGGTCTGCGCCACGACAACTGGTATGACGGACGGCGCGATGTGCTGGCCTCCACCAATGCGGCGCTCGACTATCTGGAGTACCTGAACCGCTTCTTTGACGGTGACTGGCTGCAGACGCTGGCCGCCTACAATGCCGGGGAAGGACGGGTGCGCAACGCCATACAGCGTAACCAGCGCGCAGGCAAACCGACCGACTACTGGTCGCTCGATCTGCCCCGCGAAACCCGGATGTATGTGCCCAAGATCCTCGCCATGGCTGACATGATCAGCAATGCGGACAAGTACAATATCCAGTTGCCGGTGCTCGCCAACGAGCCGAAGCTGCGAGTGGTGGAGACCGGCAGCCAGATCGATCTGAACGTGGCCGCCCAACTGGCAGGTCTGCGCACCTCACAGCTCAAGGAGGTCAATCCGGCCCTGAGCCGTGGTGTGATGTCGCCCCGTGGCCCTTACCGCCTGCTGGTACCGGTAGAGTATGCCGATACCCTGGAGCTGGCACTGGCCGATCTGCCCAAGAGCGAACGTATTCGTACCCGCTCCTATCAGGTCACCAGTGGCGATACCCTGTCGCGCATCGCCCAGAATCATGGCGTCAGCGTGAACGAGCTGAAGCTGGCCAACAATCTGCGCAGCAACAACCTGCGTCGCGGTCAGCAACTGGTGATCCCGACCCACGGTCAGGTCAGCAGCAAGGCCAGCTCCGCCAGCAAACCGCAACAGCTGGCAAGCCGTGGCAGCAGCCAGAAGGCCAAAGTCAGTTACAAGGTGCGCTCGGGTGACAACCTGTGGAGCATCAGCCAGGCACACGGCGTCTCCCACGAAGAGCTCGCCAAGTGGAACGGTCTGAATGCCAAGTCGGCGCTCAAACCAGGCATGAAGCTGGTGGTCTATCCCAAGCAAGGGAAGAAGAGCGACAAATCGATGGTGTATCAGGTTCGCCGTGGTGACTCCATCTCCTCCATCGCGGCTCGCTTCCAGGTGGCCATCAACGATGTGATGCGCTGGAATCAGCTGGATAAAGGGGATTACCTCAAGCCCGGTCAGGAGCTGACCCTGTTTGTGAAGAACAACAGCTAAGCCACACCACTTGAACCCGATAAAAAACGGGGCCAGTCATCTGACTGGCCCCGTTTTTTATTACTGCGGCTCACCGCTGCTGTGTCTGAGCCACCGACTAAAACAATGGCTTGGCGCCGCCTGCGGATGCATCACCGCTCTGCAGGCAAAACTATCACCGCTATTCCCAAAGCCTTGTCGGCACCACCATCAGCACGGTGCGCTGACCAATCGCCACGTTGGCATTGGGGAAGACCACCGCCTCACGCGGCTTCTCGACCGTGTAGCGAAGCTCGCCATCCTCGGCCAGCACGAACCCTTGGGGGAATTCGGTGAAGTTGTCCACATCGCTGGCAAACAGGAAGCGAAAGTCCGCCGATTTTTTGGTGATCACCCGATCGATGGCAAACAGGGTGAAATCATCCGCCCGCCACGGCTCCAGTGCCACTTCATCCTGAGTGACCAACTCCTGCAGCGCCTGACGGGTTTCGATAAAGCGGGTCATATCGTTCTCGCCAAACGGGCGCACCTTGCCCAACTCCACCGTAAAGGCGTGGGCACCATGCTGGCGGGAGCTGTAGTAACTGAAGGTCGTGGTCGGGCTGGCGGAGAGCAGAATAGTACGTACCCCGCAGGCACCGAGGAACTGCACCTGCTCGCGGCAGTGGGGCCGCTCATGGGGAAAGGGGTAAACGGCAAACTTCTCGTGGCGCGAGCCGCGAATGGCGGTGTGCAGATCGTAGTGGTAGCGGGGACGAGCAGGATCGGCAAAGAAGCGGCTCACATACTGCTCGAGACGCATGGCACGGATCCGCTCCCGATTGCAGAGCCCCTCCCCCTTGCTGTGAGCACCGGAGAAGAGCCGGTTCATGTTCTCCTCCACCTCCCGCAGCCCCAGATTCATCGCCGCCGGATTGCCAAACAGGAACAGCACCCGATGGCGGGCGCTCAGCTCGCCAGAGAGCAGACGGCTCAGCAGCTGGTTGCAGATCTCGATGGGGGCAGTCTCGTTGCCGTGAATACCGCAGGAGAGGACGATATCCTTGCGTCCTCCCGGCTGGCCGCCCGCGCCACTGGCAGGCTCCAGACAGAGCACGCCCGTATCCCAGACGCTGACCCGCGCACCATCGGGCAGGGCAAATTCAAAGGGCTCAAGCTGCCACTCATGGCTGCGGGTCAAGGCCAAAAAATCGTGCTGGGGAATCATCCGTCTCACCCTCTTGCGCTGGAATACTATGGCCGGATTATACGCAAGGCGTTGCGGCTTAAAATCATTTTTTAAACAAATTCAAACATTAACGATACAAGTGTGATAACACTCGAACGACGACAGCAATGGCAGTAGCGATGTGGAATAAAGAGGAGAGGAAAAAGGATCAACAAAAAACAAGGGGAAAACGGGGGATATAAAACAGACAATGACAGACTTGGCGGCCGGGCGCCACGGGGCAGAACAGCAAACGACTCAGCAGAAAAACAAGGCATCCATGCCCGGCAGATCAACCACGCCAGAACGGCTTGGTGGTCTCTTGATAACGGTCAGCTTCGTTCAGGCCGATATCTTTGAGCAGGTACTCGGGCAGCTCGGAGAGCTGGCGACGGCTGCGGCTGCGCTCCAGCCAGGTCAGAACGGTCATTTTAACGCGAGCAACCAGATTCAATTGGCTGGAATGCTGGTAACCGGTTTCGGTATAAGTCATGTTGGCCATGATGTGGCTCCTCTGAATATTTGTTTACGCACTGGGCTTTATTTGATGCGCAAAGCTTAGTCAGGGAGCAGGGCCGACTCAATTGACGAATTTTGATACGTTACATTAGGAAAACTAATAGTAAAAAACTGACTGATAAAATTTTAATGCTTTGATTTATAAAGAATAATTAAGTCACTATTCGACCATCAACGGCCCGCAGCATATTGTGCTGCATGGCACCACCTTACATATGCAATTTACCGCATTGCCTATGCACTCGCCAATGGACGCGCCATGGCTGGCAACCCCGTCATTACATTCTATTGTTAATTCTTCGATCTCTTGGTGATCTTAAATTAACACAATGAAACATAAAACAAACTTACTTTCCTCCCGCGCAGCTCCCTCGATGAAGACCCGAAAACGCCCCTCTTGGCGCGCAACCGGCATACTGGTATGGTTATTTATACAGTAGTTCATTCCCCTGCCCTGACGCCATCGTTTATGCCGTCAGAGGCGGATGAAACCACAGGATCATCGATGGATACCTTTACCCCGACCGCCGCCCTGCGTCAACAGATGGCCGCCATTGAAGGCGCTCTCAACCAGCTGGCCGATCTGCTTGGTCAGCTCGACCTGCAGGAGGCCCATGTCTATCCCCTCCCCCCGGTGCCACAGGGGGAAGAACACGACCCGATCGAGCAAATTGAGGTGGGCTATCTCAACGGTGAAGCCGCGCTGGCAGCCACCCTCGCCGCTTATCGGGACCACAGCGCCCGTCCCGGCTGCTCCACCAAGGCGACTCATCGGCTGCCCGGCTGGTTGCGCTTTCCTGCCGCCGCAGCCCCCTTGCTGCAACCGCTGATCGACCAAATCAACCAGCACAAGCTCGATTTCAAGGCGCTGGTGCAGCAGGCGGGGGGACGTGACGAGAAGTTCGAGCTGGTACATACCGCTCTGCCCGGGGTGATCACCTTGCAGGTTTACCGCAAGCTGACCCTGTTGACAGGTGAGCTGCAATCCCTCGGCTTTACCTGGGCTGACAAGCAGACCATCAATCGTCTCAGTCGCGAGCAGGTGCTTGAGATGCTGGAGCGCAGCCGCCGCTACATACCGGCCCTCTCCAACAACGAGGAGTGGAGCAAGATGGTGGATCAGGAGGTGTACGACATTCGCCGCCTACCTGCCGATGCCGAGCTGCGGATCCGCCGCCCGGTCAAGACCCACCCGATGATCAACCTGCTCTGGCTGGAGCGCAGCCCGCGCAAGCAGCAGATCAAGGCGAGCCTGCCTCTGCTGCTCTGCTCGGATACCCCGCCCGCAGTCACCCATCTGGGCAACTATCCCCCCAAGAGCCGGCAGGCGCGGCGAGATCGCAAGATTGGCGGCGAGCCCATCATCGAGCGGCTGCACCTCTATCTCTATCAGGGGTGACTGGATCAGGAATAGCTGGGCCGCCTTGCCGCGATAAACGAAGTATCCCGCATCAGCACCCCAAATAAGAAAGGGGAGAACATCCTGGATGTTCTCCCCTTGTCTGTATCGATAGGTGGTGTGGAAGGTGGCGTCGCCAATCAGCCCATCAGCAGGGCCCGCAGGCTCTCCACATCCAGCCCGCGCACCTCGGACTGGCCACTCAGCAGGCCATCGGCCAGCGCCCGCTTCTCGTCGTGCAGAGCGACGATCTTCTCCTCCACCGTCTGCTCGCACACCAGCCGGTACACGGTCACCGGCTGGGTCTGGCCCATCCGGTGCGCCCGATCGCTCGCCTGATCTTCCACCGCCGGGTTCCACCAGGGATCGAGGTGCAGCACGGTATCGGCCTGGGTGAGGTTGAGGCCGGTCCCCCCCGCCTTGAGGCTGATGAGGAACAGCGGCACTTCCTCATGACGAAAACGCAGGATGGAGTCCTGACGGGACTTGGCGGAGCAGCCCCCATCCAGATAGCAGTAGTCCCAAGACTTCTGCTCGATGCGGGTCCGCAACAGACTCAGCAGATCGACGAACTGGCTGAACACCAGCACCCGATGACCGCCGTCGATCGCCTCTTCCAGCAGGGCCATCGCCTCGTCCAGCTTGCTGCTGGTTTGCGACCACTCTGGCATCACCAGCTCCGGCGAGCAGCATAGGCGGCGCAGCCGGGTCAGGCCACTCAGCACATGCATCAGGGCGCGGCCATCGGCGCTTTGCACCTGCTGCACCACTTCCCGCCGGGTCGCCTCGTAGAGCTGGCGCTCTTCGGGGGAGAGGCTGATGTGGTGGATGATCTCGGTCTTGTCCGGCAGCTCGGTCAGCACCTGCTGCTTGAGACGACGCAGGATAAAGGGGCTGATCACCGCCCGCAGCAGCGCCATGTGCTGGGGATCCTTGACCGCTTTGCCAAAGCGACGCTTGAACTCGCCAAGGCTGCCGAGCAGCCCCGGGTTGATAAAGGTGAAGAGGCTCCACAGCTCCCCCAGATGGTTCTCGATGGGGGTGCCGGAGAGGGCGAGGCGAAAATCGCCGTCGAGCTGGAACAGCAGCTTGGCGCGCTGGGTACCGGCGTTTTTGATCTGCTGCGCCTCATCGAGCACCATGCTGGACCATCGGCGGGACTTGAGCGCCTCCGCCAGGCTGCCGAGCATGCCGTAGTTGATGAGGATCACCTGACCGGCCTTGGCCTCGCGAATAATCCCCTCCCGCTCGGCCGGGTTCTCGAACACCACCACATCAAGCTCGGGGGCAAAACGGGTCACCTCCTCCTGCCAGTTGGTGACCACTGACTTGGGCACCACCACCAGCGCAGGGCCAAGGTGCTGGCGCATGCGCAACACAATCAGCGCCTGCAGCGTCTTGCCCAGACCCATGTCATCGGCCAGACAGGCACCAAAACCGTGATGGGCCAGGGTCGCCATCCAGCGCACCCCCTCTTTCTGATAGTCCCGCAGGGAGGTAAGCAGCTCGTCCGGGCACTCGACCTCCTGCTGCCACTCCTGCTGCAGGGATTGCCACGCTGCATCCCCTTCGGTGGTAATGACCGAGAGCAGGCGAGTGAGCGGATAGGCCAGCTTGTTGTTGATGCGCTGCTCTTCATCGAGCATGGCCCCCAGCATGGTGAGCCGCTCCACCAGCTTGTCGCTCAGCATCAGGCTGGTCTTCTCGTCGAGCTGAACGGTGCGCTGCCCCGGGGTCATTTGGCGCAGAATAAGGCGCAGATCGAGGATCTGGTGCTCATCGAGGGCCAGTGCCCCTTCGACCTGGAACCAGTCCTGCCGCCGCTCGATACGCAGGCTCAGAGCCGCTTCATCGAGGCTCTTGAGGCGAGCGCTGTCCTGATGCCAGTGAATGACCACGCCGGCATCCACCAGCTCGGGCAGGGCATTGACCAGCGCCAGCGCCTGTTCCCCCTGCAGCAGCCACTCGCTGCCGGGCAGGCCGATGGGGAGTTGATTGCGCAGTAGCTGGGCCTGCAGCTTCTCGGCCGCGAGATCCCGCTGCCAGTAGTGGTACGCCTTGATCCCCTGCCGTACGATCGCCTCCCCCTTGCCAAGGGGCTGGGGCGGCAGACCCTCAAAGCGGGTCACCAGCTTGACCGACAGCTGACCATCCTGCCAATCCAGTTGCACCGAAGGAATGCCCGGCCAGGGAGCCAGTTCGGCGTTGCCGCTAAGCCCCGCAACCTGACTGTGCCAGGGCAGCTCGGGAATGGCGTCCAGGGTGCGTTGCAGCTCGGCCAGCCCCTCGGCGGGCAGCAGCGGGATGGATTCGAGCGCTGGCAAGCGGTCGAGCAGCGGCTGCGGGGTGAGGATGAGCTGCCACAGGTCCTGCGCCAGCGGCATGATATGGGCCCCGCGGGCGGCCGCATCGGGGCAGAGCTGCGCGCTCATCCCCTGCTCGGTGGCCACCACCTGCAGCAGGGGGGCGCTGATGGCCAGTTGCAGCTTTTGCCCCTTGGCGTTGAACAAACGGGGGTGATCGGCCAGCGGCACCCAGACATCCCGCGGCAGTCGTCCCATCACCCGTGGCAGGGTGCGGACCAGCGCCCAGTCATGCTCATCGAGCATGGCGGCATACTGGGTAGAGAGCAGGGCCGGATCGACCCGGCGACCGGCGGTCCACTCCCCCTTGGTACTGAGCTTCTGGATCTTGCACTCCAGCTCGGGACCATCGGCATGGAGCAGCCACACCAACCGCTCCTGCGGCTTGCGCACGCCACTGGAGCGTCCCAGCCCCTGCAGCCAGTTGAGCCAGCTGGCAGAGGCCGCGGTTTTGTCCTCGTCCCCGTCATCATCCTGCTGGTCACTGCCCTCTTGCGCACTCTCCTCACTGCCGCGCAGTTGGCACAGGGGCGCCCCTTTGGCCGCCTCGCCCAACAAGATGCGCAGCAGATCCTGACAAAAGGCCATCAGGCGATGATGTGGTTCGGCATCGAGCAGATGGGAGAGATCCCACTTGTGCAACATGGCCACCTGCGGGCTCTGGGCTCCGTGACGGGCCAGCGCGCAGAGATCGAGCCAGAGATAGCCCCAGTGGAGCTCCTCCACCGGCAGCTGCAGGGTATCGAACAGGCCGACCGCCTGACCGTGGCGATCGCCCGCCCACTGGCTAAGCAGGTCGGCAAGCAGGGGGAACTGGCCAGTCAGACTGCGCTGCCACTTCTTGCGCTGTTCGCTGGCGATGACGGGATCGGCCTGCTGCAACCAGCCAAGCCAGAGCAGGGCGCTGAATGAACGGGGCCACTGGCCCGCCTCACCCTCATCGGTTGCCTGCCACTGGCCCAGCGCGGTGAGCAGTCGCTCGCCAAGCAGGCCGCTCTGGCTCTGCTGGGCCAGCGCCTGCAGGGCTGGCCAGCCGGGGGCGGCATCCTTGTCCTCGCCGGTTGGCGATGTGCACTCGCCATCCCCGCAGAGCCAGCGCCACTCCGCCTCGAACGCTTTGGCCCGGGCCTGCACCTCGGGGGCGCAGCGCACCAGCGCATTGGCCAACGGCCAGCGCTCTTCATAGGGGGCATCAAGCAAGAGTTGCAGCGAGAAGTGCTCCAGCAACATTTGCTGCCAGGCGGGGCTGGAGCCCGCCAGCAGCTGGTGAGCGTCCGGGGTATCGAGCAGGGTCAGCAGATCGCTGGCCGAGAAATAGGTCGGGATCTCTCCCGCCTTGCCGCGGCAGAGCTCGCGCACCACCGCATGGGTAAGATCCTGCCCGGTCAATGAGGGCACCCGGCTCCAGTCCGGCGCCGGGCAGAGACCGGCACGCACCCCCAGGATCAGCGCCAGCGTCCCCTCGGCGGTCAGGCTCCACTGCTGCTCCCCGCGCAATCTGACCAGCCCCGCATCCTGCAGTCGGGTCAGTTTATCGATCAGGGCATGGCCTATCGCCAGTTGTTCTTGCAGCAAACGGGTACTGGCAACGCGCTGCAATTGCAGGGTGGCGAGCAGGGCATAACTATCCGAAGAGAGGGTGGACGCAGACATCAAGACTCACGGGCAAGTGCAAAAGCGGAATTTTAACGGTAAAGCGCCAGCGGCTCGACCCTTTACCGTGAAATAACTCAAAAAAAAAACGGCCATCCATGATGACCGTCGAAAGTAACGAAGGAAATAGCCGGATCATCCGGTTACCTCCCACAGCGGGAAAATCGGGAGCGCTAGCCCCTAATTCGTGGAGCCAATGCTAGAGGTTGGCGCCCGAAAAAGCTTTGAAGCGGATCACAGTTGAAAAGGATTTCTGAAAACGGTTTCAATTTTTGACGGCAAAAAACCACGATTTCGCGCCAAATGAGCCATGTCCCCACTCCTCCTGCTCACCCGGTACAAGCGGTAGAAAACCCTATAACGGTCGCTTGTCGAACGCCCCTGTGCGGGCAGCTGTCAGCTGTATAGCTTCATCAGAACCTGCCGCCCGCAGGTTAGGTTTCAGGGCAACCGGACATGGCCGAGATGGGCCAGGAGAGCACGAATCGGCTCCCTCCCTGCCCGGTAGCTTGGCAAACCGCGCTGCCGCCGTGGGCCTCGGCAATCGCCTTGACCACGGCGAGTCCGAGTCCGCTACCGCCGCTCTTGCGCGAGCGTGACGGATCTCCCCGACGAAACGCATCGAAGATACAGGCGGCGATCTCCTCGCTGATGCCTGGCCCCTCATCTTCCACACTCAGGACGCACACACTCTCCGAGCGATACAGCCGCACGGTCAGCAGGCCCGGCAGCGCGTGCTTCTGGGCATTTTCCAACAGCGCCATCAGAGCCTGACGGATGCGAAACAGATCGCAGCAGACATGAAGTTCGCTATCGAGCTCACGCTGCAACACAAATCCGCTCGCCGCCAGAGGGCTGGCAAATGCCTCAAGCACCACGGCAAGCTCGTCGGCCAGCCTGACCTCGGTCCGCTGCAACTCCAGATGACCGCTGTCGTTGAGGCTCAATACCCGCAAATCCTCGATCAGGTGATTGAGCCCCTCCACCTGACGCAGCAATCCCTCGAAGAGTTCGCTGCTAGGCGGAAATACCCCTTCGGCCAGCCCCTGCAAACGGCCGCGCAAAATGGTCACCGGAGTGCGCAACTCGTGGGCGATGGCGGCATTCCAGAACTCCCGCTCGCGGGTCATGCTCTGCAGCCGCTCGGCCATGGCGTTGAAGTCGCGCACCAGTTGCGCCGTCTCCCCGATCGCCTGCTCATCCTCCGGCACGCGGGCATCGAGTTTGCCCTCGGCCACCTCGCGCAGGCTGGTTGCCACCGAGTTGAGGGGAGTCAGGATGCGGCGAGAGAGGCGAACCGCCACGTACAGCGCCATCCCCAATGCAATGAGAATGGTGGAGCCGATCCATAACATCTCGACTCTGGAGGGCACCCAGGTCTCGGAGATGCTGCCCGGCACAAACGCCACGGCGATGCCATAAAACACATAGGTGCCGATCACCGCGAGGGAGATGATACCAAGCGTCATCAGACCCAGAGAGCGGATGATCTGCCTGCGAAGGCCGGGCGCCGATTTCATGCATCGCCCCCGAAGCGATAGCCAACGCCCCAGACACTGGCGGGGACCCCTTGAATGCCGTGTGTCTCCAGTTTTTTGCGCAACTTGCTGATGTGGCTATCCACCGTACGCTCCTGGGTATCCCCCTCCGGCAAGCAGTGAGTCAGCAGTTCGGCGCGACTGAACACCCGTTTCGGCGCCCGCATCAAAGAGGCGAGCAACTTGAACTCGGTCAGGGTCAGCTCCAGCACCTGCTGCTGGTCATCGCGGAAAATGCTGGCCTCGTGGCTCTCCAGATCGATCTGAAACTGGCCGACCCGCAGCACATTCGCCGTGGCAGGCTTTACGGCCCGGGTGCGCCTGAGCACGGCCTGCACTCGCGCCACCACTTCGGCCGGATTGAAGGGTTTGACCACATAGTCATCCGCCCCCATGCGCAGCCCCATCAGCTTGTCGAGATCCTGATCGAGGGCGGTCAGCATGATCACCGGCGTGTCGCCACGCGCCCGGATCTCGCTGAGCACCTGCCAGCCATCCAGTTGCGGCATCTGCACATCCAGCAGCAGGAGATCGGGTTTGAATGCCTGATGCATGGCCAGCGCTTCACGGCCATCGGCGGCGTGCAGGGAGCGCAAGCCATGACGTTGCAGGTAAGCGGCGAGGATGTCGGCGATCTCGGCTTCATCCTCTGCAATCAGTACCAGTGACTGGCCCGCCGGGCTGGCGGAAGCATTGAGATGGGACATAGTCGGACTCGAAAAAAGGTGGCGTTGAACTTTATCATCGCCTCCATGGATTCTCCACAAAGCCTCGAATCATTCGCAATAGCCCCTCGCCATAATGGCCACTCGATGCACTCTCCGGTCACATCACACCAGAGAGACGGTTTAACGAGGTGAGTGGATGATGTTTGTAAAACAGCGGTATGCGGGCGCCCTGCTCGCAGTCATTGCCGCATTCGGGTTGGCGGGGTGCGATGCCGCGCCGCAAGAGCAGGAAGCACCCGCCCCTCCTCAGGTGTCGGTGCTGACACTGACTGGTCGGGAGCTTGTCATCAGCGAGGATCTGCCCGCCCGGGTGGCGGCACTGCGCAGCGCCGACATTCGCGCCCAGATCAGCGGTATCGTGCAGCGCCGCCTGTTCGAGCAGGGCGCCGAGATCAGCGCAGGCACAGTGCTGTTTCAGATAAACCCGGCCCCCTTCAAGGCCGATGTCGACAGCGCCGCCGCCGCATTGCAACGGGCCGAGGCGGTGCTGGCTCGAGCCCGCATTCAGATTGACCGCCTGAAGCCGCTGCTGCGCACCGACGCCATCAGCCGCCAGACCTATGACGATGCGATCTCCCAGCGGGATCAGGCGGCCGCCGATGTAGCCCAGGCCAGGGCGACCCTGGCCCGGCACCAGCTGAACCTGCAATTTGCCAGCGTGGAGGCCCCCATCGCCGGGCGCATCGATCAGGCACTGGTGAGTGAAGGGGCCCTGGTGTCGCCCACCGATGCCACCCCCATGGCCCGGATCCAGCAGATTGATCAGGTCTACGTCGATGTGCGTCAACCGGCCTCGGTGCTGGAATCCCTGCGCCAGCAGGCTGGCTCAACGGCACCGGAACTGGCGGTAGAGATCCTCGGCAGCAATGGCACACCGCTGGGCATGCAGGGGCGCATCCTCTTCTCAGGCATCGAGGTCGATGCCGGGACCGGCGACGTGCTGCTGCGGGTGCTGGTGGATAACCCTGAGCGGCGCCTGTTGCCCGGCCTCTATGTGCAGGCGCGCATCCCCCGTGCCCGCTATGCCAACGCCCTGACCGTGCCCCAGCAGGCGGTAGTTCGCACCTCGGGTCAGACCAGCGTGTGGGTGGTGGATGGCCAGGGGCAGGCACAGCTGGTTCCGGTCAACACCGCTGAACTGGTGAATAACCAGTACCGCATCGCGTCCGGGCTCAGTGCCGGGCAACAGGTGGTGATCGAAGGGATCGACCGTCTGACGCCGGGGGTTCAGGTCATTGCCTCCCCCTGGCAACCACCCGTCGTCAGCCAACCGGCTGACGGTGGCATTCGCTGAATCGGAGAGTTATCCATGCCGCAGTTTTTTATCCATCGCCCGGTGTTTGCCTGGGTGATCGCCCTGTTCATCGTGCTGGCAGGGGTCATCGCCATCCCCAAGCTCCCCATCTCCCGCTATCCCTCGGTGGCGCCGGTGTCGGTGACCCTCTATGCCACCTATCCGGGCGCCACGCCGCAGACCCTGAATGATGCGGTGGTGAGCCTGATCGAGCGCGAGCTGTCGGGAGTGAAGAATCTGCTCTACTTCGAGTCCTCTGTGGACGCCTCGGGCAGCGCGCAGATCACTGCCACCTTCAAGCCGGGCACCGATCCGGAGCTTGCCCAGATGGACGTGCAAAACCGCATCAAGGCGGTCGAACCCCGTTTACCGCAAGCAGTGCGGCAAACCGGCCTGCAGGTAGAGTCAGCCTCATCCGGCTTTCTGATGATGGTCGGCATGACCTCACCGGATGGCCGCTTCGATGAAGTTGCCCTCAACGACTACATGGCACGCAATATTGTGCAGGAGCTGCGCCGCATCGACGGGGTAGGACGAGTGCAGCTGTTCGGCGCCGAGCAGGCCATGCGCATCTGGGTAGATCCGGCCAAACTCGCCGCCTACGGGCTGACCATCAGCGAGGTGGCACAGGCCATCGAGCAGCAGAACATCCAGATTGCACCGGGGCGCCTCGGTGACGAACCCGCCCTGCCGGGGCAGCGCCTGACGGTACCCCTCACGGTTCAAGGGCAGCTGACAACCCCCGAGGCGTTCGCCGCCATCGTGCTGCGAGCTGGTGGTGATGGCGCCAAGCTGGTGCTGGGTGATGTCGCCCGGGTCGAGCTGGGGGCGCAATCCTACGCCTTTTCCAACCGGGAGAATGGCGTGGCCGCCACCAGCGCCGCCATCCAGCTCTCCCCCGGCGCCAACGCCGTGCGTACCGCAGATGCGGTACGCACCCGTCTCGCCCAGCTCGCCCCCACCCTGCCGGCGGGCATGGCCTATTCGATCCCGTTTGACTCGGCCCCCTTCGTCAAGGTCTCCATCGAAAAGGTGATCCACACCCTGCTGGAAGCCATGGTGCTGGTGTTTCTGGTGATGTTTCTCTTCCTGCAGAACCTGCGCTACACCCTGATCCCGGCCATCGTCGCCCCCATCGCTCTGCTTGGCACCTTCGCGGTGATGCTGCTGGCCGGTTTTTCGATCAACTCCCTCACCATGTTCGGCATGGTGCTGGCCATCGGCATCATAGTCGACGACGCCATCGTGGTGGTGGAGAACGTCGAGCGCCTGATGACCACCCGTGGGCTGTCGCCCCGGGAGGCAACGTCGCAAGCCATGAAGGAGATCACCGGAGCGGTGATCGGCATCACCTTGGTGCTCACGGCGGTGTTCCTCCCCATGGCGTTTGGCAGCGGCTCGGTGGGGGTCATCTACCAGCAGTTCACCCTGTCGATGGCGGTGTCGATCCTGATTTCGGCCTTCCTCGCCCTGACCCTGACGCCCGCGCTCTGCGCCACCTTACTGCGCCCGGTCAGTCCGGATCATCATGAGAAGCGCGGCTTCTTCGGTGCCTTCAACCGGGGTTTCGAGCGGTTCACGGCAGGCTACGGTGCGCGGGTAACCCGGCTGGTCGGGCGCAGCGGACGGATGATGGCAACCTTTGCCGCCCTCTGCACCGTGCTGGCCATCACCGCCGCCCAGCTGCCCTCCTCTTTCCTGCCGGACGAGGATCAGGGTTACTTCATGACCTCCATCCAGTTGCCGACCGGCGCCACCAGCGAGCGTACTCTTGAGGTGGTCAAGGCCTTCGAGGCTCACATCGCCTCTCGCGAGGCGCTGGACACCAACCTGGTGGTGCAGGGCTTCAGCTTCTCCGGCGCAGGCCCCAATGCGGCCATGGCCTTCACCATGCTCAAAGATTGGGATCAGCGTCATGGCGCCACGGCAGCCGAAGAGGCAGAGCTGGCACAAGCGGCTATGGCGAACAGTCCTGAAGGCACGGTAATAAGCCTGCTGCCGCCCGCCATCGACGAGCTGGGTACCGCCTCCGGCTTCACCCTGTTCCTGCAAGACAGAGCCAACCGGGGAGATGCCGCGCTGCTGGCCGCTCAGGCACAACTGCTGGAACTGGCCGCCAAAAGCCAGGTAGTCAGTGATGTGTATCCCGACAATCTGCCTCCCGGCGAGAGCATTCACCTCGAGATCAACCGACAGAAGGCCGAAGCCATGGGACTCTCGTTCGCCAGCATAAGCAGTACCCTGTCGGCCGCAATGGGGTCGCTCTACGTCAACGACTTCCCCAACGGCGGTCACATGCAGCAGGTCATTCTGCAGGCCGACGCGTCGGCGCGCATGCAGCTCGATGATGTGCTCGGCCTGCGGGTGCGCAATGCCAGCGGCGGCATGGTCCCCCTGCGGGAGGTGGTGACACCGGAGTGGCGCGAATCGCCGCAACAGATGATGCGCTTCGATGGCTTCCCTGCCGTGCGTATTGCCGGGGGGGCAACGCCCGGCATCTCCAGCGGAGCGGCGATGGCGGAGATGGAGCGTCTGGCGGCGCAATTGCCGCTAGGCTTCGCATTGGCCTGGGCGGGACAGTCGTTGCAAGAGCGCCAGTCGGCCGAACAGGCCCCCCTGCTGATGCTGTTGTCGGCGCTGGTGGTCTTCCTGGTGCTGGCGGCACTCTATGAAAGCTGGTCGATCCCGCTCTCGGTGATGATGGTGGTGCCGCTGGGCCTGCTCGGTGCCGTCGCGGCCGTGATGCTGCGCGGCATGCCCAACGACGTCTTCTTCAAGGTGGGCATGATCACCATCATCGGTCTGTCGGCCAAGAACGCCATCCTCATCGTGGAGTTTGCGCGCCAGTTGCACAGTGAAGGGCGCTCGCTGCTTGATGCGGCTGTCACTGCTGCCCGCCTGCGCCTGCGCCCCATTCTGATGACCTCGCTGGCCTTCACCCTCGGGGTGGTGCCCTTGATGCTCGCCAGTGGCGCCAGCGCGGAGACCCAGCACGCCATCGGCACCGGCGTGTTTGGCGGCATGATCAGCGGCACCCTGCTGGCCATCTTCTTCGTACCGGTCTTTTTTGTCTTCATCATCGGGGCGCAGCAGCGCCTGCACTCCTGGCAGGCACGGCGAGCATCCAACGGCATTCATCCGGGCCGATGACCACAGATACACAGTCAGCCGGATAATCCCTCAGCACATCACCAAATGAAAAAGCCCAACCTGCGAAACAGGTTGGGCTTGGTATGTGGCGGAGAGACAGGGATTCGAACCCTGGGTGGCATTGCTGCCACAATTGATTTCGAGTCAATCCCGTTCGGCCACTCCGGCATCTCTCCGTGGGGAGAGAGTTTTACCCAAGCTGGGCCGAGGATGCAATAAAAATTTCTTAGATATCAAATGGCTGAATCAGATATCTGGGAGCAGGCTCACAATGCGGCGCGTGATGTTCGCGTTGCGAGGCCGCCCTGTATAGCCCTGTATCCACCCGCTCGCACACCCGGCCATTATCCACGTCGTGATATTGCCCCATTGCCATCAGGCGCCTCTTTTTCCTGCTTGGCGCTCAAATTTATGGGTGATGCCGATTTTGGCCGGTTTCCTATGTATCCCCACATCATTGCTTGTGCGCGGCAAGCTGGTAATCATGGGCTGATTGAGGAACAATCGCGCCATTCTGGCGGTTGTGTTGATGATGTTCCGCCCCGATTGAACTGATGGATCTCCTTATGCGATTGCCGAAACTCAAGCCCCTACCCTTAACGCCCGCCCTTTCCATGCTGCTGGCAGCGATCCTGCTCTGCGCCGCGCCGGCAGAGGCCAAACGCTACCCGCTGCCACCTGCCGGGAGTCGCCTTATCGGTGAGCTGGAGGATTACATCATCCAGCAGAATGAACATCTGGAACTGGTTGGCAAAAATACGCAAATTGGATTTTTGGCGCTACTTGAGGCAAATCCGGGTGTAGATCCCTATTTACCCAAGCCGGGTACCCGCTTGACGCTGCCCACCCAGATGCTGCTGCCTGATGTGCCTCGCGAGGGGATCGTCATCAATCTGCCCGAACTGCGCCTCTACTACTTCCCCAAAGGGAAGAACGAGGTCATCGTGCTGCCCATCGGGATTGGCGATATCGGCCGCGAAACACCCGAGATGACCACCACCGTCATCGAGAAGAATCCCAACCCGACCTGGGTACCCGGCCCCATGGTGCGCAAATCCTGGCTGGAGCAAAAAGGGATCACTCTGCCCGCCGTAGTGCCCCCCGGCCCGGAGAATCCCCTCGGCAAGTTCGCCATGCGCCTTGGCTATGGCAAGCGCGACTACCTGATCCACGGCACCAACAAGGATTTTGGCGTTGGCCTGCGGGTAAGCGCTGGCTGCATCCGGCTGCGACCTGACGATATCGAGGCCCTGTTCAAGATTGTGCCGATCGGCACACCGGTGCGGGTCATTAATCAACCGGTCAAGGTAGCCATCGAACCGGATGGTCGGCGCTGGCTGGAGGTACACTCCCCGCTCTCCCGCACCGAAGAGGAGCTTGAAAATGGCGCCCCGCTGATGTTATCACCGGCCATAGAGAGCTTTATCAGCGCACCTGACGTGATGCAGGATGAGGTGACGGCGGCGCTGGAGAACAAAAATGGCCTGCCCCGCCCCATCAGCAGCCAGCTTGTCAGTGGTTAAGTCACCAGCGCCCAAGTCGCACCGGAGTCACCTTGCCTCATGAAATACCTGCCCCTCCTACTCCTGTTGGCCTGTCACTCCTTGTGGGCCAAGGACATTCTCTGGATGAACAATGGCGATCGTCTGACCGGTACCATCGAAGAGATTGACGATGAGTCGGTACGCATCTCTTTGCCCTATACCGGTGCCGTTACCGTCAAGCGGGATGCCATCAAGCGCTGGCGACTAGAGCATCAGGATAAACCCAAAGCGACCGCCAAAGGTGGATTCACCCTGTTCAAGGATGAGCAGGATGAACGCAAGGCCTGGCTCTGGACCGGTAGTGGCGATCTCAACATCAAGCTCAAACACAAGGACAAGCACACCAACAACGTCAACTTCAAGGGCAAGACCGAGTTGGCCAATCTGGACTGGCGCTACAGCTTCTCCGGAGAGTACTCCTACGAAACGTCTGACAGCGTCACCGATAACCACGACTACAAACTGAACCCAACCATTGACTACTTCTTCAATCAGCAGTGGTTTGTGCGCAGCTCGCTCAATGCCGAATATGACATGCTGGATAGTAACTACCTGAACCTCGACTACGGTGCCGGCCCGGGTTACCGCTTCTGGAACGAGAGACGCCGCAGGCTGGAGTTTGTAGCACAAACAGGCCTGCGCAAAATATACGTCAGAGAAGATAGCGGGATCGGGGTGCTTTTCAGAGGAAACCGGATCATCGATTATCCCTTTGCCAGTGTGAACTGGGACTATCGCCAACCCATCCCGCTATGGCGGGAGAAGCTGGAGCTGTTCAGCCAGGGGAGATATCTGACCTATCTGGACCAGCCCTCCCCCTATTTCATACGCAATCGGGATATCACGGGCAGCGTTGGTTTGCGCTACTACTTCAACGACCACCTGCGCCTCTCCTGGTCGAGCGAGATGGAGTGGGAAGATGGCGAAGTACATTTCGTCGGTCTCGAGCAAAAGTACAAAGAGACCGAATTCAGGCACCTGCTCAATCTGGGCGCCAGTTTCTGAGTCAACTGCAAACAGAAAGAGGAGCCAAGTTGGCTCCTCTTTCTGTTTTGGTCATCACCTGCCATGGCACTTCTCCGATGATGGAGCAGACAACAGATGAAAAACCGGCCGTACGCTCAGATCAGCCCCCAAGCGGCAATCTGGTAGATCCACACCATCGCCAGCAATGTGCCGACCAATCCCATGATGACGCCGATGCGCACCATCTGGTGACTCTCCACCAGACCGGTGGCGTGGGCCAGCGCATTGGGCGGGGTACTGATGGGCAGAGACATCCCGAGCGAGACCGAGATGGTAACCGCCAGGATCAGGGTATGACTGCCGCCCCACTCGGCCAGCTCCGGCATGCTGACCGCCAGTGCCGCCACCAGTGGCAGCAGCAGATTGGCGGTTGCGGTATTGGACATAAAGTTGGCCATCACCACTGCCAGCAGACAGGCGCCGACCAGCACCGCCAGCGTGGAGTATTCGTGGAACGGAATATGGGTGATGAGCCGCTCGGCCAACCCGGAGTCCTCCAGCGCCAGCCCCAGCGCGATACCGCCCGAGACCAGCCAGAGCACGTCGAGGGAGATCTTGTGCAGATCGTCCTTGGTGATGATGCCGGTAGTCAGGAACACAGCTACCGGGATCATGGCGACCACGTAGGAGCTCATGCCGTGCAGATCCCCCAGTAGCCAGAGCACTATGGTGGTGATAAAGGTGAGGTAGACCACCCAGGCGCGAGGGGTCTGCATAAAGCGCCCCTCAATCTTGAGATCCATCCGCTTGAGGGTGCTCGGGAAGAAGCGCCCCAGCAGGAACCAGCCAAGCAGCAACAGCAATACCACAAAGGGCACCGCAAATCCCATCCACTGGCCGAACGAGATGGCATGCTCGCCGGTCAGGTATTTGAGGGCCACTGCGTTGGGCGGAGTGCCGATGGGAGTGCCGATCCCGCCGAGGTTGGCCGCCAGCGGAATGGCCAGCACAAAGCCGATTTTGGCCGGGTCCTTGTCGGGAAACGCCGCCAGCACCGGGGTAAGGATGGCCAGCATCATGGCGGTGGTGGCGGTATTGCTCATAAACATGGAGAAGGTGGCGGTGATCAACATCAGCCCCAGCATGACGATCCGGGGATCCTGACCGAACGGGCGCAGCAGCACCCGCGCCAGATTGACGTCCAGATGGTACTTGGTCGCCGCAATGGCGAGGAAAAAACCACCGAGAAACAGCATGATGACCGGCGAGGCAAAGGTCGCCATCACCTCGGTGGACTTGAGCAGCTCACCAAACCCCGGTTCAGCCTTGTCGGCAGTCATGAACCAGAGCCCCTTGTCGGAGAGCAGCAGCAGCTCCAGCACGATGATCAGCACCGAGGTAGCAAAGATAGGGATGGGCTCCAGGATCCAGCAGAGGGCGGCCAGCACGAAAATGGCCACGACCCGCTGCTCGATGACGGTGATCCCCTCCAGCGGGATCCAGTGGGTCGGGATCAGCAGGATGGTGAGGCTCAGCAGCAGTGGCAGAATAATCTTGTTATTGATGGGCACTATTGTCTCCAGGATCGGGAGTAAGAAGCCAATAGTGGCATAACATGCTATCGCCTCACGCAGCCAACTCGCCAAAATGAGAGCTGGCTAACTGCACGGCGCACCGTTTTGTGAGTCATATCAAGCTGGGGTCGGCGCGCTATGGCTGACGCCTCACCCCTTGCAACAAACAGGCAAAAAAACGGGCCCGCTGTTCGTTGCACAGGACAGCGGGCCCGTTTCACCATTCATGCCGATGAGGGGGCTCAGAAGTAGATGCGGGTCACCGACTCGATGACGCAACCCGGGCGGCGGATCCCTTCGATCTCCACCTTGATCTCTTTGAGCAGCTCCAGCCCACCCTTGATGGGGGTGACCCGGGCCAGCTTGGTGCGGGCGCGGATGTTGCTGTCCACCTTGATGGGGTACGGGAAACGTACCTGATCCAGCCCGAAGTTCACCACCATGCGGGCGGTCGGGAACTCGGGGGTGGCCTCATCGACCGAGCCGGTCAACTGCGGCAGCAGCGCCAGGGTCAGGAATCCGTGGGCGATGGTGGTCTTGAAAGGCGACTCGGCGGCCGCACGCTCCGGATCGGTGTGGATCCACTGGTGATCCCCGGTCACGGCAGCAAACTGATCGATCATCTGCTGGCTGACGTGCAGCCACTCGCCGACGTGGGTCTCTTCACCGATGCGGGCCTGCAGGGCGGCATAGAGCTCGGCCGCCTCGGCCCCCAGCTCAACAGCGGGTTCCTGAGCCACAGCAGGCTGACCGTTGGCTACTTGTGCCACGGTTGCTGCATCCTGTTGCTGCTCGCTCTGGGACTCGGCTTGCAAGTCCAGCACACGCCCCAGCAAAGGGTGAAGATGTGCCTTTTGCTGAAACTCACGCCAGTAGTCGCGGATCGCCGGAGAGAGCCAATCCTTGAGCTCAAAGGGGTGCTGCGCCAGAATTTCGCGCTTGCGCTTCAGAAAATCGACAACTTTCATCTACCGATCCCTATTTGATTCAATGCCTGTAAAGAGGTCTAACCAGTCCTATTTTATTAAAGTTTCAGCTGTAAGTGCAAAAAAATCTCGGCGTACACCTGTACCAAGGCGGAAGTAACTACTTACACCATGTAAACCAGCACGATCTGCCAATGAGGAAATCGATTGCCAAAGATGCCGCCAGCAGCGGAAATTCGCGGGGCTCATCATGAAAAAAGGCCCTCATTGGGCCTTGTGGTGGGGACTCAGCGCGCGCTCGACCAGCCGCTACGCAATCCCTCCTCATCCAGAAAGGACCAGGCAAGGATCCGGCTCACCTTGTTGCCCTGCGCCATGTCGATCACCCGTACCTGACGCGCCCCCACCCGGCTCAACGCCTTTTTCGCCCCCGGCAAGTTCTCTTTTTTCGACACCAGCGAGCTGAACCAGAGGCACTGAGTGGCAAACTCCTTGCTCTGGGCAATCATGTTGGCCAGAAACGCCGCCTCGCCCCCTTCGCACCAGAGCTCGGCCTTCTGGCCGCCGAAGTTGAGCACAGGGGCGCCTGTCACCTCCTTGCCCAGATTGCGCAGCTTGCGCTCCGTCCCCTTGCTCGCCTCCTCCAGCGACGCATGAAACGGCGGATTGCACAACGTCAGGGCGAAGCGCTCCTTCGGCCCTATGATGCCGCGAAACACATGGTTGGGGTTACCCTGCAAACGACACTCAATCTGGTTGCCGAGCCCGTTGCTCCTGGCCAGCAGGGTGGCCGCCTTGACCGAGACCGGATCGATATCCGACCCAACAAAACGCCAGCCATATTCGCGGCAGCCGAGCAGCGGATAGATGCAGTTTGCCCCCACCCCGATATCCAGCACCCTCACCCCCTTGCCGGTAGGGAGCTGGCCTGCGCTCTCGGCCAACAGGTCGGCCGCCCAGTGCAGGTAGTCCACCCGTCCCGGGATAGGCGGGCAGAGGTAACCGGCAGGCAAGTCCCAGTGGGCAATCCCGTAGTGATGGGCCAGCAGGGCGCGATTGAGGGTCTTCACTGCATCGGGATTGGCAAAATCGATGGTGCGGGTGCCGTAGTCATTGATAAAGACGTGGGCAGCCAACTCGGGAGTTCGCAGGCAGAGCGCCTCAAAGTCGTAACCCGCCTGATGGCGATTACGGGAGTGAAGTCCGGATTTGCGGTCGCCCGACTTGGGGCCACCGGCTGATGGGATGCGGGGTTTCATGCTGAGCCTGCCGAAGAAAACGGGCCCACACTATAGTGATTTGACTCGGGAAAGTCTAAACGAGGGCAATAAAAAACCGGGCTATCGAGCCCGGTTCAAGTGAGGTTGGAAAAACAGTCCGTACTGCGAGCCGTTTGTCCAGCCTGACTCAGATATCGATCCGGCGAGCTTGCCAGAACTTGTTGCGCCAATATTGGCTATCCAGCTTGGAGCGCGTCACACCGGCTCGAGTCGAGGCGTGGATGAATTCGCCATTGCCGACATAGATACCAACGTGGTTGAGACGACGATTGATTTTGAAGAAGACCAGGTCACCCTCGACCAGATCCTGCTTGGAAACGCGCGTCCCTTCATGGACTTGGGAGCGGGTATCGCGGGGTAATTCGATACCGACGGCATTGCGGAACACTTCACGGGCAAAGGCGGAACAGTCGATACCGCGCTGGCTGCTGCCACCCATCCGGTACGGAACACCACGCCACTCTTTATATACAGTCAGGATTTCATTCACATCGGGTGTCTGGGAAGCTTCCGGTTCGATGACAGGTTCAACCATGGAAACTTCGATCTTGCTCGCGACCTCGGGTTGGGGTGCCGAGGCACAACCCACCATTCCGAGCGCGACCAGCAGTAGCATCAGGTGGCGCAATCCTTTATCCCCGCTAAATAGTAAATCTTGTTAAAATACGGCCCCAAAGGGCAATTTATAAGGCAACAGCACCCGACTATATCCAAGAATTCTATCGAGGCAAGTGAAAATCCCTATCAAGCTCACATTTTTGCAAGGAAATGCACGATTTTTCATAATTAATGTGATCATGCCCAAACAATATACAATCGCAAAAAGAGCCTTGGGCCTCATAGATAACTGGCTTTTATCCCTGCTTCAGCACCTTTTTAAAGTGAAAAATCATGATCGAAACCGATCTTTTTTTGTTAAAACCGGCCAGGGTATGCCAGGACCTGCTTGCTCAATTGCCTGAATGGCTGTCAACCGATGAGCAGCATATCTGGCAAACCATGACCCATCCTGAACGGCGTCAGGAATATCTGGTGAGCCGCGCCCTGCTGCGCCAGCTATTGGCCGAGCGGCTGCAACAACCTGCTGCCAGGCTGCAATTTTGCAACGGCCCCCAGGGCAAGCCCCGACTGCATGATGATGCTTGGCAGTTCAATCTGAGCCACAGTGGCAGCTGGCTGGTGCTGGCGCTCTGCCCACAGGGGCCGCTTGGGGTGGATATCGAGCTGGGCAAACGGCGGCATCATCCCCTCCCCCTGGCCCGCCGGTTTTATGCACAGAGTGAATATGAGTGGCTCTGCGCACTGCCTTCCCAAGAGCAGGAGAGCGCCTTCTACCGGCTCTGGTCACGCAAGGAGGCGGTACTGAAAGCCCACGGTGGCGGCATAGCGGCGGGACTGGAGAAAGTGCGGTTTCTCCCGGAGGAAAGATGGCGACTCGACAACCGGCTCGATGACACCCCTTATCAGGTACAAGATTGGCCCTTTGCCAGCGGCTGGCTCAGCCTCGCAGCGGCGGCAGCCCCTGTGACCTTTTACCGGCTGGATGAGCGCTTGAATTGCCACTCGCTTAACCCCATGTTACTCAACACCCTTTCTGAAGAGTCCAACTCATGATCGTCGACATTACTCCCCAGAATTTTCACGCTGAACTTATCGATGCGTCCATGAAGAAGCCGGTCGTCATCTATTTCCATGCTCCGCAGATGCCGGAGTGTCAGGGGATGACACCGCTGATCGAATCACTGGTTGGTCCCACCAATGAGCAGGTCACCCTGGCCAAGGTGGATATGAACGATCCCCAACTGCAGCCGCTGGCCAGTCAGCTCGGCCTGCGCGCCCTACCGGCGCTGGTGCTGTTCCATCAGGGTCGCCCTGACGAACAGGGGATCATCGAAGGGCCGCAGGATGAAGCCACCCTGCGCCAGTATTTCGCCGCCTTCGCCCCCAAAGAAGAGGAAGAGTTGCTGGCCAAGGGGCAACAGGCACTGGCTGACGAGCAGCCCAGCATCGCCTATGCCCATCTGACCAAGGCACACCAGCTGGCTCCTGAACGTCACGACATCAGCCTGTGGCTGATCCAGGCTGCGCTCGACCTCAATCTGCTGGAGGAAGCGCAGGAGCGCCTCGGCACCATCCCGATGGCGGCGCAGGATGGCCACTTCCATACCCTGAGCTCAAGGCTGGCGCTGGCCCTGCAAGCGGCAGACAGCCCGGAACTGCGCGCGCTGGAAGCCCGTCATGCAGAACAGCCTGATGATTTTTCCCTGACTCAGGAGCTGGCGGTGCAATACAACCAGGCTGGTCGTCAGGAAGAGGCGTTGGGACTGCTGCTGGAGATCCTCAAGCGGGATTTGGCATTCGGCGATGCCAGAAAGACCTATCTCGATATTCTGGCGACCATGGGCAGCACACCGGCGGCACAGAGCTACCGTCGCAAACTCTATAGTCTGCTCTACTGATCGGAATCGAACTGGCTGGTAATGATGGGGGAGTGCCGGGAGACCGGCATGACCTCATGGGTCAAGTACGAAAAAGGTGCTGTGGGAATAGTGGAGATACGGTGAATTTCAGGCAAAAAAAAATGGCGCAAAACTGCGCCATTTTTTCGCATGGATTACTTCTTGTAGGAAGTAGCCATGTTGTCGATGCGCTGGTTAGCACGCATAGCTTCTTGCTTGGCTTCGGCAACATCAGCAGCGATTTTGGACTGATCAGCACGAACTGCGCTAACATCTTGAGCCAGTTGGTCAACTTTGTTAGACAGATTCTGAACGGAAGTTTCCAGTTCGCTGGTGTTTGCACAACCGCCCAGCAGAGCGGACAGACCAACAACACCTACCAACAACAATTTTTTCATTTTTAAAGCTCCCTTGAACTCGCCAGACGTTTAGCAAGCGGCGTGATTATGGCACAAAAAAATCCTACTTTGCATAGTCCCCACCACAGATAAATGCATTAAAACCCTCATTTTTTTTTGAGTGAACAGTTTTTGTCCAGATTCGTCTAAAAAATGAGTGCCGTGTGGTGGGGGCACGGACAAAGGTTAACCAAATTTTTGCCTTATTACAATTTCGTATGAGGCTCAGGCTGTACGTTCTGACAGCAATTGACGATATTGCACCAGATCCTCGATGGTCAGCACCGGCATCTGGTGCTTGCGACCGAACGCAACCAGGTCTGGCAGACGCGCCATCGAGCCATCTTCCTTGGTCAATTCACACAACACACCAAACGGTTTGAGGCCAGCCAGCTGCATCAGATCGACCGTCGCTTCGGTATGACCACGGCGGGTAAGCACCCCACCGGTTCGCGCCCGCAGCGGGAAAACATGACCCGGGCGATGCAGATCTCCCGGTTTGGAGCCGTCTGCGATGGCTGCGCGGATGGTGGTGATGCGATCAGCCGCCGAGACACCGGTCGTGACCCCCTGCGCCGCTTCGATGGTCACGGTAAAGGCTGTCTGGTAGTGACTGGAGTTGGCCTCCACCATCATCGGCAGTTCGAGCTGGCGAACCCGCTCGTCGGGCAGGCAGAGGCAGACGATGCCGGAGCACTCGCGGATCATCAGCGCCATCTGTTCATTGGTCATGGATTCGGCGGCGAAAATGAGGTCGCCCTCGTTCTCCCGATCTTCATCGTCGGCCACCAGCACGCCGCATCCGGCACGCAAGGCAGACAGGGCCGCTTCGACACGGGCAACGGGATCACCGAATTCACTGAGTAGAGACTGATTCATGGTAAAACTCCTAAACAAGACAAGGACCAGAATCAGGGCATGGAAAGGCAGACAGAGACGGGTATGCAGCAGCCAGCCCACAAGGGCCAACACGGCAAGGTCTGTCTTATCCTCTTTCATCCGGACTATGACCGTCGGCTCCGGCATCTCACCGGATCTGCTGACCCCGACCTGGCAATCAGCCAAGTCGGGCGCTCGCGGGCTCCCCGAGTCAATCGGGATACCGCCGGTGGGGAATTGCACCCCGCCCTGAGAATAAGCGCAGACAGCCTAAAGAAAAACGGTTGCAGATACCAGCCAAAATCCCCCGCAGGCTGAAAAGCGTTTCAACATTGCGCCCGGGATCCCGCTCTGCGGCCTGCTCGCCAGCGTGCGAGGCTATGACTGGCGAATTTCTTTATGGCGCGGATCGGTTTATGGCATAGTTCCCGAAACCAAAAAACAGGGCCCGAAAAGAGAGCCTGAACAACGCTGCCGGCGCAGACAGCAGCGCCAACACCACAAACGGAAAATGACAGAGATGGAAAAGAAAATACTGCTCACGGATTGCCCGGATGCCAAAGGGCTCATCGCCAAGATCACCAACATCTGCTACAAGCACCAGCTCAACATCATCAAGAACGATGAGTTTGTGGATCACGAGAATGGCCGCTTCTTTATGCGTACCGAGCTGGAGGGGCGCTTCAACGACGAGACCCTGCTGGCCGACCTCGATGATGCCCTGCCCACCGGTGCCCAACGCCGTCTGGTCAAGGCGGGCAAGAAGCGCATCGTCATCCTGGTGACCAAGGAGACCCACTGCCTCGGCGATATTCTGATGAAGAACTACGCGGGCGCGCTGGATATGGATATCGTCGCGGTGATCGGCAACTATGACACCCTGGCCGAGCTCACCGGCAAGTTCGATATCCCGTTCCACACCGTCAGTCACGAGGATCTGAGCCGGACCGAACATGAAGAGCAGGTACGCGCCATCATCGACAGCTATGAGCCTGACTATGTGATCCTGGCCAAGTACATGCGGGTGCTGACCCCGAGCTTCGTCGAGGCCTATCCGCGCAAGATCCTCAACATCCACCACTCCTTCCTGCCCGCCTTCATCGGTGCCCGCCCCTACCGGCAGGCGTTTGATCGCGGCGTCAAGCTGATCGGCGCCACCGCCCACTTCGTGACCGACGATCTGGATGAAGGCCCCATCGTCGAACAGGACGTGATCCACGTCGGTCACGCCTTCAGTGCGGACGACATGGCCAAGGCTGGCCGGGATGTGGAGAAATCGGTGCTGAGCCGCGCGCTTGAGCTGGTACTGAACGAGCGGGTGTTCGTCTACGGCAACAAGACGGTGGTCTTCAAGTAATCCGCCCACACGGCACGTATGCAAACGCCAGAAACAACAACGGCTCCCGCGGGAGCCGTTGTTGTTTTTTACGCCGAGTGTCAGAGCGGCAGATCGTTTACCGTCACCGCGCCCTTCTCCAGCTTCAACTCGGAGGTCAGCGCTTGCTTGTCGGCCTTCAGATAACCCATCAGGGTCAGCTGATCGAGCATGGGGGCCAGTTGCGGCACCGCCTTGCCCAGCTTGTCGCTGAGGCTGGCATGCAGCATGCCGGAGAGGGCCTGCATGCCCGCGTCGCTGTTGAACAGCTGCTCCAGCGAGGTGGAGGCCAGCTTCACGTCCCCCTTCATGGTCACCGCCTCACCGTTGAGCTTGGCGCTGAGATCGGCCAGTTCAAGGGTCGCGCCACGTTTGAGCATCTTGTCCAGCGCCTGCTGGATGGCGGCATCTTCAACCCCCTTGCCACCGGCGGCCTGCAGCCCCTGATACCCTTCCAGATCCAGACCATTGAGGTTGACCGCCAACTTGCTGTCGGTCACCGCCAGGGTGTCGGTCTCGTTCTCCAGATCCAGCTTGGCAATTTTCATCTGATAGCTGCTGGAGAGGGTCTGGGCATCATCACCGGTCAGCTGAGTCTCGGTAGTCATCCCCTGCAGGGCGACCTTGACGCTGTCAGGCAGTTGTACCGTGAGGGCCGAGAGGGTCATCTCGCTCTGGGGCGAGAGGAGCACACCGCTGATCTCGGCAATGTCGGCACTCCCTTTCAGATCGGCCAGCACCAAGTCCATCTTGCTCTGCTCTTCATGGACCGTCATCCCCTGCCAGGTCATGGTGAGGTGACCATTCCCCTCCAGATTGCCGTGGAACTCGCCGCTCAGGGGCAGGAAGCTGAACTCGTCCAGCCCCTGTTTGATCTTGAATTCATTGGCCCAGAAACGGCTGCTGTTACCCTGGGTCCAGAGACTGGTGACCGACTCCAGACCGAGTTCCCACTGCTCCATGCCCAGTGCGGTGAAAACCGGCGCTAGCGAGCCATTATGGGTATCGAGCAGGAAGTGGCTCTTGATGTAGAGCGGGAGGATCTGGCTCCTGACCACCAGTTGCAACTCGATGGGCTGACTGCCCTCCAGCTCGCTGTCGATGGCAGCCAGCTCCTCCGGCGTCACCACGACCTTCAGGACCCCGTCACGGGTGAAGAGGTTGCTGCTGCCCGGCAGCCACTGCATGTCGAGCCCACTCTCTTTCTCCACCTTAGCGATCTGCTCCGCCATGATGTTGTCGAAGCTGTTGCCCGTGTACCAGCACGCAGCCAGACCACCACCTACCAGTGCCGCACCCACGGCGAGGGCCACTATCTTTTTCATATATCCATGTGTCTCCAGGGAGTTGTCACTGCACTCTACGGGGCGGACTCGGGGCTAGGCAAGTCCAATCAGATGGCGAGTCCACTTTCTTGCGGCTCGCCACAACATCACAGCAAGGGGCTGAAGAGATAGAAGATGTTCTCCATCGCCTTCTTGTACCAGGGGCGGGCCTGCCATTGGGCCAGGGTCATCGGGGTGGCTTCCGCCATATAGCCCTGTACCAGCCGGGTCATCTGGGCCACGAACGAGGGGTTGTCCACCAGCAGGGTCACCTCGAAGTTGAGCCAGAGGCTGCGCCGATCCAGATTGACCGTCCCCACCAGCGCGAAGTCATCATCCACCAGCACGCTCTTGGTATGGAGCAGACCGGCATCGTAGCGGTAGATCTCCACCCCGGCCGCCAGCAACTCCTCCATAAAGGCGTTGCAGGCGTAATTGGCCATGATGGAGTCGTTGCGTGCCGGCAACACCAGCTGCACCTGCACCCCACGCGCCGCTGCCGAACTGAGTGCGGCCGCCAGCGGATCGTCGGGTACAAAGTAGGGGGTTGTCAGCACCAGATGGCTGCGTGCCTGATAGATGGCCAGCAGCAGGCTCTGCTGGATGCAGTCGCCGCCAACGAAGGGGCCGGACGGGATCAGCTGGGCGCGGTAGTTGGTCTGGGGCCAGGCCTCCGGCTCATGCTGCAAACTGTCGAGCAGCCGCTCGCCGGTCTCCATCTCCCAGTCCCAGACGAAGATCGACCACATCAGCGGCACCATGGGCCCCTGCACCCGGATCATGATGTCGACCCACTGGCCGACCCCGGCATCCTGCTTGAAGAAACGGGGATCCACCATGTTCATGGAGCCGGTGTAACCCACCCTGTCATCGATCACCACCAGCTTGCGGTGCATCCGCAGATCCTGACGCTGGAACAGAATGCGCCAGGCGCCGACCGGCAGCACCTCCACCAGCTTGACCCCCGCTTTGCGCAGCTTTTTGGGCCAGTGGGAGCGGAAGAACTGTTTACTGCCCACCGAATCGAGCAGCAAGCGACAATCCACGCCGCGTTGCGCCACTTCAATCAGCGCCTCGCACACCTCGTCGGCATCGCCGCCCGGATGCCAGATATAGAACTCCAGATAGCAGGAGAGCGTCGAGCGACGGATATCCTGGGCAATCTCGCGCAAGATCCAGTCCGGCTTGTTGAGCAAGGTCATGCGGTTGCCAGAGAGCATCGGCATGGCGAGCCGTCCCTGGATCAGATCGTGCAGCGGCTGTGCCTTGGCGCCCACTTCGCAGCAGTGCTGCGGGAACAGACGGGCCAGTTGACGGATCCAGATGGCATAAGGGCGATACATGGCCTGGGCGCGCTCGGCACGACGGCGCCCCAGCTTTATTTCACCAAACAGCACATAGAAACCCACCCCGGCAAACGGAATGGCATAGATCAGCGCCAGCCAGGCCAGCGACACCCCGATGGGACGGCGTTTCATCACCACCCGAAACGACACCCCGGTGACAATCACGGTATGAAAAAGCAGTAGCAGCCAACCCAGAAAACGGGAAAACAGCAGTTGAAGATCGTGTTCCAGACCGTTAAACAACGGGGACTCCTTCTAATCGACAAACAGCGCGGTGGGCAGACCCCAACCGGCCGGGATGGTATGCTGTAAGGCAAATCCATTCTATCAGGTCGCACGCATGATCCTGCAATCTATGCTGCTCAGCCTGGCCATGCTAGGCCAAGGCTCATATGACATCAATGAGCAACAGATAAACCAGTACCTGCAATCTCAGGTGCAAGTCGACAAACAGCTGGAGCTGCCGGGCATCATCAAGGCCCATGTGACGCTTGAGCAGAGCGATGTCCAGATCGGTCGCCAGCGCCCCGATACCGCCCGGGTCTATGGCAAGGGCAAGCTCAAAATCGCCCTGCCAGACAATACCGAATATGACGCCCGCCTGCAGATGACCTATGAGGCGAGGCCCCGCTATGACAAGAGCCAGAGCGCGCTGTTTCTCGATAACATGAAGCTGGTGGAGTACAAGCTGGAGCCGGAGGCGGCCGAGAAGAAGTTCGGGCTGATGCTCAACATGCTGCTGCAGAGCATGGAGAAGCGGCTCGAGACCAAACCGGTCTACAAACTCAATGACAAGGATCCGGATCAGGCCTGGCTGAAGGAGAATCTGCTGGGGCTGGAGCTGTCACCGGGCAAGATCCACCTGCTGACCAAACCGCGCTAAACCGCTCAATTCAGGAGGGGCTGGGTGGTATCCCGTACCAGCAGCTCCACCTGATAACCCTGCTGCTGCTGCCGCTCGTAGAGGGAGAAAAGCGACCCGCTCAATTGATTGAGGGGCATATCGGCAAACCCGGCCTTGAGATAGAAAGGCTTCTCGAAGGGCAGCGCCTGACAGACCACAGGTTTGTCCAACAGACCGTGACAGGCGTGCTGCAGCAGCCGTGACCCCAATCCCAGCGACTGGTAGTGGGGCAACAGGCGAAAGCCGCACAGATGGTAAAACTCCTCCTCGTCCCGTAACCGAACCGCCCCCACCAGCCAGTGAGCATCACGCACGACAAAGATCCGCTCGGCCAGATCCGGCACATAGTGGGAAAACGTCGTCTCGTAATAGTCCCTGATTAGGGAGAGGTCGGCGTCGCAGTACTCTTCGAAAGTGAGTTCCATCGCCAGCTTGCTTGTCACAGACAAATCCTTTGATAATCAGTTATTAGTGCCAGATACGGTGCGCTAATCCGACCACATGACGCCAGCACGATAGCATGCCTTTCGTCAACAAAAAAGCGGACGTCGTGGGCAGCTTGCTTACCTGGTGGAAGAGGCCATTACCCACCGCCAGACGGCCAAAACCGTGCTTTATGATGACAATCCTTTATTGCGGCGGATACTTTGATCCCGGTCACCGAATCGGATCATTTGCCCCCTGTTGGCCGCTTGTTCTGCCCTCGTCATGATGCTTTACTCAACATGGTCATCACAAGAAGGAGTATCAGGGTTGAAAGCATGGATGCTGGCAGGCCATATGTTGTTGATCCCCCTGAGCGGATGGAGCCAGACTCCCCCCCCCGCGGAGGTGATCTTCCTGACCGCAGCTCCCTCCCCCTTGCGTCCGAGCAAAGATGCCACTCCCGCCTCACAACCCGACACCGCTCAAACAGCGGCAGTCGCCACCAACGGCAAGAAGCAGATCCAGGTCTATAAATCGGTGCAACAGAACGGGGTGGTTCGCTACTCCGATATGGCACCCGAAGAGGGCCATTACGAGCTGCTGCTGTTCAACGACTGCTTCGCCTGCGACCCCAAATCCAGCGTCAACTGGCAAACTACAGGGCTGTTTCTCTATGACTATGCCAGCACCATCAAGGCGGCTGCCAAAATCTATCAGGTTGAGCCTGCGCTGATCCGGGCGCTGATCCATGCGGAATCCGCTTTCAATCCACTGGCGGTCTCCCGCAAGGGGGCGATGGGGCTGACCCAACTGATGCCCGCCACAGCGCGGGAGTTGGGGGTCGGCAATGCCTTGCTGGCGGAGCAGAATATCTTCGGCGGGGTGAAATACCTGGCGGGACTGCTCAAACAGTATGACGGCAACGTGGCGCTGGCGACCGCGGCCTACAACGCCGGTGCGGGCGCCGTACAAAAACATGGCGGTATCCCGCCCTATGCGGAAACCCGTGCCTATGTGGAGCGCGTCCAGCTCCTCCACCTGCGCTACAAAGAGATGCTGCAGGCCAAAGGGCTCTGAGGTTAGCCTCGGTTAATGCTCTTTTCTTGCCCCTCCAGAAACAAATAACACGCCCGCAGGCGTGTCGATACCACACTTTGTTTCGCAAATGATTACTTCTGCTCAGTCGCCACCAGGCGATAAGCCAGCGCACCCAGAATGGCACCGACAATCGGGGCAACCCAGAACAGCCACAGCTGGCTGATAGCCCAGTCACCGACAAACAGCGCAACACCGGTACTGCGGGCCGGGTTGACCGAGGTATTGGTCACCGGAATGCTGACAAGGTGGATCAGGGTCAGGCACAGACCGATGGCGATCGGCGCGAAACCGGCAGGCGCACGGCTATCAGTTGCCCCCATGATGACAAACAGGAAGAAACCGGTCATCACCACTTCACACACAAGTGCGGCAGTCAGGCTATAACCACCCGGAGAGTGCTCACCGTAGCCGTTGGAAGCAAAACCGGCAGAGAGATCAAACCCGGCCTGACCGCTGGCAATCACGTAAAGCACGGCAGCGGCGGCAATGCCACCCAGCACTTGCGCCACGATATAAGGCAGTACACCGGATGCCGGAAAACGACCACCCGCCCACAGACCGACGGTCACGGCCGGATTGAGGTGGCAACCGGAGATATGGCCGATGGCAAACGCCATAGTCAGCACGGTCAGACCGAAAGCCAGCGAGACCCCCAACAGACCAATCCCGACGTGAGGGAAGGCTGCAGCCAGCACGGCACTGCCGCAACCGCCCAATACCAGCCAGAAAGTGCCCATAAACTCAGCAGCAACAGGTTTCACATTATTTCTCCCATTTGAGATAACACCGAACAAGACCCGAGAAGGGCCCATGCTTGAACAAGCGCAGCATTATGGGAGTGTGAGTCCAGATTGCGAACCCGGCAGGCGGGGCTCACTGAATGTGATATTCGTCACAATTTGTTGATTAGATAAGGGATTTATCATTAAGACAGCCGGCTGCACATCTCATACCCAAGGGCGTCATGCGACAACTTGTGACACCATTTAGCTCGAGTGCTCATCCCTTGAGCGATATAAACGGAGGCGTGGTCAGTCTCCTGCAGGGGCAAAACGGCTGACAACCTGCCCCTGATGCTCAATCCACTCCATAAACATGGCGACGGGTCGGGCATAGACCTGACCATCCTGCTCGGATTGATAAATTACCAGCTGCTCCTGGGTTTCGGTATGCAGAGCCAGGGCAAGCACTTGATAGTAACCCCCCTTGAAGTGGCGATAGCGGCCTGGAACGGGTGCTTGCATGGGAAAACCTCGCAGAAGTGAACACCGATGAGCGAACCACATAAAGATGACACCATGAGTGCCAGTCAACTCATCGAAAAGGGGGACGAAGACGATTTTTTACACAAGCCAATCGTGCCACAGGATCCGGATATTGCAACACAGTCAGGCAGCTTTGTTAATTCGTTCCCCATGTTTCACTAGTTAACCTTGGTTAGCACCAAAGATCGTGCTGAATTTAACGTTCTAGCAACCCTGTTTTAGGGCTAAAAATCAGGGAATTCTTCTAAAAAGAGGATTGTTCTAGCATTCAATTCTGTGAAGAATAGGGGAAAAGAAATTTGATACTAAAAATCGCCTTTTTCGCCAACGCGTCCCTGTGGGGAAGGAATCACACTCACCATGTTCACAATCGACAAGTCGCACAAGCTCGACGATGTCTGCTATGACATCCGCGGCCCGGTGCATAAAGAGGCTCGCCGTCTCGAAGACGAAGGCCACCGCATTCTCAAGCTCAACATCGGCAACCCGGCCCCGTTCGGCTTTGATGCGCCGGAAGAGATCATCAAGGATGTGATCCTCAACATGCCGCTGAGCCAGGGCTACTGCGACTCCAAGGGGCTGTTCTCTGCCCGTAAAGCGGTGATGCAGTACTACCAGCAAAAAGGGATGCGCAAGGTCGATATCGACGACATCTACATTGGCAATGGCGCCAGCGAGCTGATCGTGATGGCGATGCAGGCGCTGCTCAACAATGGCGACGAGATGCTGGTACCCTCCCCCGACTACCCGCTCTGGACTGCCGCAGTCACCCTCTCCGGTGGCCATGCAGTGCACTACCGCTGTGACGAAGGGGCTGACTGGTATCCGGATCTCGACGACATCCGCGCCCGCATCACCCCGCGCACCCGCGGCCTGGTGCTGATCAACCCCAACAACCCGACCGGTGCCGTTTACGGCAGCGAGTTCCTGCTGGAGGTGATCGAAATCGCCCGCCAGCACAATCTCATCATCTTCGCTGACGAGATCTACGACAAGATCCTCTACGACGATATCTCCCACACCAGCGTCTGCACCCTGTGCGACGATGTGATGGTGGTGACCTTCAACGGCCTCTCCAAGGCCTACCGCGCCTGCGGCTTCCGTCAGGGCTGGATGGTCATCACCGGCCCCAAAGGCCGTGCTCGCGGTTACATTGAAGGGCTGGAGATGCTGGCCTCCATGCGGCTGTGTGCCAATGTGCCGATGCAGCACGCTATCCAGACAGCCCTTGGTGGCTATCAGAGCATCAACGAGCTGATCCTGCCGGGCGGTCGCCTGCGCAAGCAGCGGGACAAGGCATGGGAGCTCTTGAACGAGATCCCCGGGGTCTCCTGCGTCAAACCCAAGGGGGCGCTCTACATGTTCCCCCGCCTCGACCCTAAGGTGTATGACATCCGCGATGACCAGAAGATGGTGTTCGACCTGCTGCAGCAGGAGAAGCTGCTGCTGGTGCAAGGCACCGGTTTCAACTGGCCGGCGCCGGATCACTTCCGGCTGGTGTTCCTGCCCCGCGAAGAGGAGCTGGAGGATGCCATCGGCCGCCTCGCCCGCTTCCTCAAGGGCTACAAGCAGTAAGCAAAGCTCATGAAAAAGGCTCCCGCGGGAGCCTTTTTGTTATCTGTCGTTGTATCCGTGCCATCAGCCGTGCAGCAGGGCACCGGCCACCAGCACCGCCATGGTGATGAGGGCTACGCCTATGATAAAGGGCAGCACCCAGCGCACAAAGCGATCGTAGGGGATCTTGGCGAGCGCCAGACCGGCCACCAGATGGGCGGCGGTAGGGGCGAACAGGTTGATCCAGCCGGAGGCGGACTGATAGGCCGTGATCACCAGATCCCGCGAGATGCCGGAGAAATCAGCCAGCGGCCCCATCAGCGGCATGGAGACGGTCGCCAGCCCCGAGGTGGAGGGGATGAAGAAGCTCAGGATGATGTGCACCAGATAGGCCATCAGGATGAAGACCGACGAGGAGAGTCCGGTCACCAGCCCTTCGGCCCAGTGCAAAATGGTGTCGATGATGACGCCCTGCTCCATCACCACATAGATGCCGCGCGCCACCGCCACCACCAGCGCCACCCCGATAAGATCCCGAGCGCCGCTGAGGAAGGTGGCCACATAGTTGGATTCCGGCATCCGGTTGATTAGCGCGATCAGAATGGAGGCGCTGAAGAACAGGGTGGATAGCTCGTCAAACCACCAGCCAAAGGTGGGCAGCACGTCGATCCCCAAATCGGACCAGGGCACCACCGCATAGATCATCAGCAGGAAGGTGCCGAAGAAGACCAGCATGGTGAGCTTCTGCTTGCCGGTGAAGGCGAGGTTGCCGCTCTTCATCTGGGAGAACTCGTCGTCATAGACGATGTCGGCCAGCACGGAGCGGGATTTGTCCTGCTGCACCTGCTTGGCATAGCGCATCACGAACCAGGAGGCAAAGATCACCAGCAGCAGCCACTGGATGACCCGCAAACCGATCCCTTCGCCGATGGGGATACCGGCAAAACCGGAGGCAATGCCGGTGGCAAACGGGTTGACGGTGGAGGCGAGCACCCCGACCCCGGAGCCGAGCAGGATAATGCCCGCCGCCACCATGCGATCGAAGCCCGCCGCCATCATCACCGGCACGATCAGCGCCCAGAAGGCCACCGTCTCCTCCGCCATGCCGAAAGTGGAGCCGCCGAGGGCAAACAGGGCGATCAACACAGGAATTAGCAGCCGCTCACGGCCGGCAAAGCCGCGCACAATGGCCCCCACCCCGGCATCGAGCGCACCGCTTTGCATGGTCACCGCCAGAAAGCCGCCGATGATGAGCACGAACAGCGCCACGTCGGCCGCCTTGTGAAAGCCCTGAATGGGGGCCTTGAGCACCTCGAACACTCCTTGCGGGTGGGCGGGTAACTCGGTGTAGCTGCTAGGCACCGGCAACAGCCGCTCGTCGCCGCTGTAATCGGCCACGGCCGCTGCCGCAACCGGCTGCTGGGTCTTGGCGGTAACATAGTCATATTTGCCCGCTGGCAGCACCCAGGTGAGGGCGGCCATCAGCGCGATGATGATGAAAAGCAGGGTATAAACTGTGGGGAGTTGGCGCTTCTTGGGCGCCTCGTTTGGAGTGGTCATAGCTTCCGTACCTCGGCAATGCCGTCTGTGATCCGATCAGCGCAAGACTAGCGGGTTTGATATGGGAAAAAGGTGATCGCTGATAATAAAATTCCGCAAATTAGCGGAATGTTTGCCAAAAAAACAGGGCCCCGCGGGGCCCTGTCTTCACTTGAGTCAGACTCAGAGCTCGACCACGTCGAATTTCACGTCCGGATTTACATCCGCATCGTAATCGACCTCATCCAGACCGAAACCGAACAGGCGCAGGAACTCCTGCTTGTAGCCGGTGTAATCGGTCAATTCGGAGAGGTTTTCGCTGGTGATGGACGGCCACAGGTCACGGCAGGTCTGCTGCACATCTTCGCGCAGTTCCCAGTCATCCATGCGGATGCGAGCCTGATCGTCCAGCGCCATGTCAGACGCGTAGAGACGGGTGCGCATCATGCGATCCACCTGCTCCATGCACCCCTCGTGAATGCCCTTCTCCTTCATGATCTTGAAGGCCATGGAGATATAGAGCGGCATCACCGGAATGGCGGAAGAAGCCTGGGTCACCACGGATTTGAGCACGGCCACGTGAGCGGTGCCGCCCTTGGCAGCCAGATCGCCACGGATGGCTGCAGCGGCGCGGTCCAGATCTTCCTTGGCGCGGCCCAGAGTGCCATGCCAGTAGATTGGCCAGGTCAGATCGGTACCGATGTAGGAGTAGGCCACGGACTTGGCACCGTCAGCCAGCACGCCTGCATCACGCAGGGCTGCCATCCACAGCTCCCAATCCTGACCGCCCATGACGGTGATGGTGTTCTGGATCTCTTCCTCGTTCGCCGGCTCGACGGTGGCGGTGATGATCTGATCCTTGTTGGTATCGATGGCGGTGGTGGTGTAGACCTCACCGATGGGCTTGAGGGCAGAGCGCACCACTTCGCCGGTTTCCGGCATCTTGCGCACCGGAGAGGCCAGGGAGTAGACAACCAGATCGATTTGACCCAGATCCTGCTTGATAAGCTCGATCACCTTGGCGCGGCATTCGTTGGAGAAGGCATCGCCGTTGACGCTCTTGGCGTAGAGGCCCGCCTCTTTGGCTGCCTTGTCGAAGGCGGCAGAGTTGTACCAGCCAGCGGTACCGGTCTTGGACTCGGTGCCCGCTTTTTCAAAGAAGACGCCGAGGGTGGCGGCGCCGCTACCGAAGGCAGCCGCAATCCGGGAGGCCAGGCCATAACCGGTGGAAGCGCCGATCACCAGCACCTTCTTGGGACCATTCTCGATGGTGCCCTTGGCCTTGGTATAAGCGATCTGGCGACGAACATTGGCTTCACAACCGACCGGATGAGTGGTGGTGCAGATAAAGCCGCGAACCTTGGGTTTGATGATCATATGGGGTCTCGGATCCGTTTAATGGATGAAATCGGGGCATAAGATACCTCATCTTGCCGCGATAAGGTGCTCTGATGTGTTGAACTGCGGCAAAAATGGCCATTCAGGGTGACGGCTGCCGTCAAAAATGCACATTCTTTGGAAAGCATCACTTCATCAGTCCGGTAATGAATCTTCCCATATCTATAGAAACCGATGACATGTTTCAACGCAGGTGCAGTACGACCAACATGATACAAAAAGGCCCCGAACTCTCGGGGCCTGGGGGTAATGTCATCGAACTATATCAAGCGGCATGTGAGCGCCATTTAAAATGATTAATCTGTGTTCTCATTGACTTGGCCATCTCATCAAGACGCTGACACTTGGCCGATACATGGGCTGCCGAGTCCGAGGTATGTACTGCGATATCGGCAATATTGACCATGCTGCGCGTCATCTCTTCGGTGACTTTGCTTTGCTCTTCGGCTGCAGCAGCGACTTGCACATTGAGATTATTCAGATCATCCACCGCACTCACAATTTCTTCCAAAGAGACGCCACACGTCAGCATCAGGGTATTCGTCTTCTCCACTTCAGATAATCCGATATTCATACTATCAACAGCCATAGTTGCATTCTGTTGCAGGCGATTGACGGTGTTCTGGATTTCTCCGGTAGAGTTTTGGGTGCGCTGAGCAAGTACCCGGACTTCATCAGCCACAACAGCGAAGCCACGCCCCTGCTCACCCGCTCTGGCGGCTTCAATTGCCGCATTCAGTGCCAATAAATTGGTTTGTTCGGCAATCGAGCGAATAACCCCCATCACCTGGGTAATGTTATTGCTTTCGATAGCCAGGTTTTGCAGCACAGTGGATGTATTTTGCAATTGACCAGAGAGCAGAGCCATATTCCCAATGGTCTCCTTGACAACCGCTTGCCCCTCTTCTGCCTTGTTTTCAGCCTGACGGGCGGCAATTGCAGCACTATTTGTATTCTGGGCGATTTCGTTAACCGTTGCGCTCATCTCATTCATCGCCGCAGCGCTCTGATCTGTCTCCAGACGCTGCTGGGCCATTTGCTCTGCACTGGTTAGCCCCAGCTCGTTCAGTGCATCGGCGCCTGTCGATAACTGTTCGGCCACGTCATCCATTTCGCCAATCAATCTGCGGAAATGGCTAACCATATCATTCAGCGCCCGTGCGACTTGCCCCAATTCATCTTCCCGAATGACGGGGACGGTGACGGTCAAATCCTGCTCATGCTGCAATTTGTAAAGTGCTCTGCGCAAAGCGGTGAGCGGTTGACTGATCCCGCGAAAAATCCAGATCCCCAGCACGGATAAAGCGAACAGGGCAATCCCGGTGATGGAGAGGAAGGCAAATGAAAAATCAACGGCCAAACTTTCCAGGGTACCAACATGCTCATCTGCAAATCTCAGCTGGAGTTCAACCAGCTTGCCCAGCTCCTCATTAAAAGGATCAACCGTGCTGTATAACTGATGAATTGCCTTATCAAGAGGAGCTTTTAATGAAAGATCACTCTTAATACCATCCAGTGTAATGTCGGCTTTGTTCATCAATACCTGGGCAGACTCCGCAATCGCACGCTCTTCCGCAGACATCTTCTGGGCCATGTAACGCTTCCATTCCGTTGCTGCTTTTAACTGCGCTTCAGTAACGGAACGTTTTGCCTCTTCACGGGTGATTAATCCAACATGCGCTTTATTGATCGCATCAACGACACTGACCGCATACAAGTCTGAAATCAGCTTCAGTTCGGATAACTGCTGCACCTCCTCTTCATTCACCTGATGGGCAGCCTGATTCATCAGGCGCATCCCCCAAAGGGAGAGAGTGCACAGCAAAATCATACAAAACAGCGGTACCACAACCAGCATCAATAATTTGCTACGAACCGAGATCCCTTTCATGGTGTCGTCCTCATACTCAGGCCACTGGTCGTTTAATATGCAATTGATACACCAAGCATCACGCGACCACTCATTTCAATACAATCACCCGCTAACCTCATTAAAAAGCGCGGTCTGTGCACCATAGTGCAATGCAAGTTGCAACCTGTTCGCAAAACCAGACCTTAAACACATCACCGCAGGAGAGGGCTAATGCCCTTATTGATAATGCGCTTTTTGAGTCTATTCATCATTTCGTTGATGTCTAATCTTCGCAAAGCAAAATCCGTAGCGTGTTGCAGCCTGCATCGTCCATGCACTGATGGCGGCAACGTCCACGAAACTAGCAGGCAATGCGGGTGATGTGGCCATCCTGCAGCTTATAGAAGGCATCTTGCGGCAACTCCTGTGACCAGGTCGCCTCATAGTCGAGATCGGCATAGACGCCACGCAACATGGCACCGAGCAGACCGTGGGAGATAACGATGGCCCGCTCGGCGATGGCAGGATCCTGCAACCACTGGTGTGCCCGGCGCTGAATGCTCTCGAAGCTCTCGGCCCCCGGTGCCTGCAGATACCAGTCCCCCTTGCCGGTATCGAGCTCGGGATGAGCGAGCAGCAGCGCCGGGATCTGGCAGCTCTCCCACTCCCCCATCCCCAGCTCCATCAACCGATCGTCCCAGATGATGCGATCAGCTGACAGCCCCAACTGCTCGCACACCAGCAGTGCAGTCTGACGGGCGCGACCGAGCGGGCTAGCATAGACGGTCCAGCGGGCGGGATCCGCCAGTTCGGCGGCAAGGCGCCGCCCCATGGCGATGGCTTGCGCCTCACCCTTGTCGGTCAGATCGGAGTTGCAACGCCCCTGCAGACGCTGCTCGGCATTGAAGCGGGTCTGGCCATGGCGCAGCAGATAGATGAGTCGAGACATGATTTCTCCAGTACGTTCAGAGAGATAGAAAAATAAAGGGGGAAGATGATAGCAGATGAGCCCGAAGGATGGCCCAAACAGAGAGGCTAAAGCGGGCGTAAAAAACGGGTCAAGGCTGACCCGTTTGCTGCCAATTTGGCCAGAGTGTATCGGCTCAGCCCTTCTTGATCTCCCGCAGATAACGGTAGATGGAGTGGACCGAGATCCCGAGCTGGCGCGCCGCAATCTGGGCACTGTCTTTTAACTCGAAGATCCCCATATCGTGCAGCTGGTTGACGATGACCCGGGTCTTCTGGGACGGGGGCACAGCCTCGTTGCCGCGCACCTCGGCACTGACGGTGTCGATGGTGCTGTTGAGCGCTTCGTCGATGTTGCGGGCGAACACCTCCGGGGTGGCATGGCTCTCGTGGGGATGCATGCACTCCGGCATCATGGTGCGCAGCACGGATTGCAACGGGGCATCCATGTCGCTGTTGATACAGAGCAACCCGATGGCCCTGTGCTCCCCGTTGCGGATCACGGTCGTGATGGAGCGCAGGGTCTTGCCGGTGGCACACTTGGTCATGTAGGGGCTGGAGATATCCTGCCCGCTCTTGAGCTTCATCATCGCCAGGTTGGTGATGGGGGCGCCGACACTGCGGCCGGTGATATGGCCGTTGGCAATCTTGACGATCGAGGGATTGCGCGCATCCAGACTGTGGAGCAGCACTTCGGTGTGCTGACCATACATGGCGGCGATGCCGTCCACAATGTTCTCCATCGACTTGAGGATCTCAAAATCGCTCGGACTCAACTCTTGCAGCTTCACAATGGGACCTTCTTGCAAGGGTTGCTGCCGGACAATGGACGCCGGGCAGCAACCAACAGGGACATCAGGCGGACATGATATCAATAATGGTGCTGTCTGTGGCAGACATGCCCTCCTTCACCATCTGGCCGACGTTGCGGATGGTCTGATCCACGTCACCTGCGACGATCCCCTGCCCCGACACCGAGTGGCTGTTGAGGGCCATCAGGAAGCCGCGCACCGCCGCACCGGAGGAGGTACTCACCTTCATGGCGCAGGAGGCCTTCGCCCCGTCGCACACCATGCCGGCACTGTCACTCAGCACGTTCTGGATGGCAAAGCAGGATTGCTCGAAGCTGCCGCCCGCCAGATAGACCATGGCCATGGAGGCGGCTGCGCTGGTCACGGTATTGCCACAGAAGGCCGACAGCGGCGGATAGTGGGACTTGATATAGATGGCGCCCAGATGGCTCATGATGAGGGCGCGAGCCAGCTGCTCTTCGCTGGCCGCAAAGCGCTCGGCAATGACCATCACCGGAATGGTGGCGGCAATGCCCTGGTTACCGCTGCCGAAGTTGCTCATGGCTGGCAGGGTCGCGCCCCCCATGCGGGCATCGGAAGCGGCCGCCGTCATCATCACGATGCGGTTCATCACATCCTCGCCGATAAGACCGGCATTGATGTTCTGCTGCATGGTGCGGCCAATCTCCAGGCCATAGGGGTTGTTCATCCCCTCGGCAGAGAGCTTGCCGTTAAGCTCGGAGGCTTTGAGGATGAACCTGATCTGCTCGAACTCCACCTGGGTGGCGAACTCGTAGATGGCGGCGATGCTGATATCGACGCCATCGCAGATGGAACCGGTGGCACCGCCCTGGCTCTGATCGGCGGTGAAGGTCACTTCACCATCGCGGCGCTGCTCGACGATGCGGGTATGACCGCCGCACAGGGTCACTTCGGCGCTGTGCTCTTCACCCTTGTCATCAGTGCCATAAACGGTCAGGCGGCAGAAGATAAACTCGGGGGCGGCGGTGCGGCTCACCTGCACCTTGCCGGCATCGATCAGCTGCTGGGCACGATCCACCTGTTCTGGCTGGATCGCGGCCAGCACCTCCAGCCCGGCATCGGCGTTGCCGCCGATGGCACCGGCCGCGGCCGCAATGGCCAGACCGATCTTGCCGGTCCCCGGCACATAAACACCCATCGAGTTTTTATAGAGATTGTCCGACACCGCAACCTCGAGGCGACCGGGCTCACAGCCCAGTTGCCGGACGGCGACAGCCGCGGCATAGGCGGCGGCGATTGGCTCGGTACAACCCAGCGCTGGTTTGACAACCTGTTGAATAATCTGCAGATACTGCTGCCACGCTTGTTTCATCACTTGAACCTTTTTATCAGCATTAACGAGCGATATGGGCGATCGCTTCCACTTCAACCTTGACGCCCATCGGCAGATCCTTCACTGCGAAGCAGCTGCGCGCCGGACAATCTTTCTGGAAATAGGCTTTATAGACCTCGTTGAACGCGGCAAAATCGCTGATCTCGGCGAGGTAACAGGTGGTTTTGAGCACGGTATCCAGCGAGCCGCCAGCGGCTTCCAGCACGGATTTCAGGTTTTCCAGTGACTGGCGGGTCTGGGCGGCAATCCCCCCTTCCACCACACCACCCTGCTGCTTGCAGACCGGCAACTGACCGGAGGTAAAGATAAGGTCGCCATAGGCAGTGCCGTGGCTGTAGGGACCGATAGCGTCAGGTGCCGCTGCTGCTGTGATGATGCGTTTCATATAGCCACTCCTGTTTGTGCAATTTTTTTTGCAATCATGAATCTCATTACGTTCAACATTATTTGCTTTTTATTTTATCCATTCAACAAAAAGATACAAAAATGGCGTTTAAAGGCACCTTTCGGCCTCAATATAAACCGTGATCACCATCCTGATTTGAACAAAAGTACTCTTATGGGCATTGTTTATGAGAGTTTCATTCAACTATATTTGCGCCGCTTTTCCACATCCCTACAAAAAAGAAGGTTTTAATGGACGCGCATAGCACTACACTCGCCAGCCCCGTGATGGGCACGCTGGAATGGAAAGAAGCGGTTCGCTTCGACAGCACCGACTGGGGCTGGATCATCATGAGTATCGGCATGGCCATCGGCGCGGGGATCGTCTTCCTGCCGGTACAGGTGGGGCTGATGGGCTTGTGGGTCTTTCTGCTCTCGGCGGTAATAGGCTATCCGGCCATGTATATGTTCCAGCGCCTCTTTATCAATACCCTAGCCACCTCGCCCGAATGCAAGGATTACCCCAGCGTCATCACCGGCTACCTTGGCAAGAACTGGGGTGTGCTGCTCGGCGCGCTCTATTTTGTGATGCTGGTGATCTGGGTCTTTGTCTACTCCACCGCCATCACCAACGACAGCGCCTCCTTCCTGCAGAGCTTCGGCGTCACCGACGGCCTGCTCTCGGAAAATCCCCTCTACGGCCTGCTGCTTATTTGCGGTCTGGTGGCGCTGGCCTCGCGCGGCGAAAACCTGCTGTTCAAGATCTCCACCTTTATGGTGCTGACCAAGATCAGCGTGGTGGCCGTGCTCGGCCTGATGATGGTAGACAAGTGGGATACGGCCAACATCACCGCCATGCCCGCCGCCGGTGACTGGATGAAGGATGCCATCATCATGCTCCCCTTCACCCTCACCTCCATCCTCTTTATCCAGAGCCTGAGCCCCATGGTGATCTCCTACCGTTCGCGGGAGAAATCGCTGGAAGTGGCCCGCTTCAAGGCGATGCGCGCCATGAATATCGCCTTCGGTATCCTGTTTGTGGTGGTGTTCTTCTACGCGGTCTCCTTCACTCTGGCCATGGGTCACGATCAGGCGGTCAAAGCCTCCGAGGAGAACATCTCTGCACTGGCCATGGTGGCCCAGGGGATGCCCGGCCAGACCCTCAAGCTCCTGAGCCTGACCCTCAACATCTTTGCGGTAATGACTGCCTACTTCGGCGTCTATCTGGGCTTTCGTGAAGCCTGTCAGGGGCTGGCGATGAACCTGCTGCGCCGGGTGCTGCCGGAAAACCGCATCAACAAGGGATTGGTAGGTAAAGGGATCATGGTGTTCACCGTCATGCTCTCCTGGGGGGCAATCGTGCTCAACGCCCCGGTGCTGAGCTTCACCTCCATCTGCAGCCCCATCTTCGGCATGGTGGGTTGCCTCATCCCGGCCTATCTGGTCTATCAGGTACCGGCGCTGCACAAGTACAAGGGCACGTCCCTCTACATCATCATCGTCACCGGCCTGCTGCTCTGCGTCTCACCCTTCCTGGCGTTCAACTGACGGTTGCAGGCGGATATCCCCTTATCGACCACGGGTCACCTTCGGGTGGCCTGTTTTCTATTGGTGCGGCTGACTGCGCTCCCGCCCGGAAGTAAAAAGCCAAGGGGATCACAACTTGCAACCGGCCATCACCCAAGGGAGGCCGCTCGGAGTACTATTCAGGCAACACGACTCACGCCCGCACTCAGGTATCGAGGCTTAACATGAAATGGATTTTCAACCCCGCCATCCGGCTGGGCAATCAGCTCTCCTTCAAATACAAATTCCTGCTCTGGTCCTGCCTGATGCTGCTGCCGCTGGCCTACAGCATGGCCAATCTGCTGGGGCGGCTGCAGGATGACAACGAACAGGCCCGCAAGGAGCTGGCCGGCGTCATCAATCTGGCCCCCGTGCCAGCCATCGAGCAGGCGCTGCTGACCCATCGCAATCTGGTGACCCGTCACGCCCATGAGGTGGATCCTGTCGATGATGATCAGGTCAAGGCAGCCGCACAAGCAGTTGATCAGAGCCTGCAAGCCTTTGCAGACACCCGCCAGAACAATCCCTCCTTTGAGGTGATCCAGCAGGGCTGGGCCGCCCTGCAGAGTGAAGCAGGCAAGCTGGAAGTGGAGCAGAGCAACCTGCGCCACGACAAGCTGCTGACCGAGGTGCGCCACCTCTACAAGCACATTACCGCCAGTAGCAGCCTTATCCAGGATCCGGCGCTCGGTACCTACTACATGGTGATCCTCGCCAGTGAGCGGTTGCCGCAACTGCGCGACCTGCTGGCTCAGGTGCGGGATCGCGCCGCCACCATCGCCGATTTCGGCCTGTTTCAGGCCGAGGGCTACAGCGGCCTGCGTTTTCGTCTCGACCTGATCAACGCCACTCTGCAGGAGCTGGAGGCCGATCTGACCCTGCTATATCAGATGGAACCGGCCTACCGCGCCGAGCTGGGTCAGCAGACCGATGCTCTGATACAGCTGGTGCGTCAGGGGGTCGAGACCATGGAAAACAAGATGATGAAGGATCAGCTGGTGCAACTATCCACCAAGGAGGTGCAAGCGCGGGGAGATAAGATGGACGAGGCCATCACCGCACTGGCAGGCCAGGTACGCCAGCGGCTGGAGGCCGACCTGCATCAGCGGCTGGCCGCCAACCAACGCCACTTCTGGTGGGTCACAGCGCCGCTGACCGTCAGCTTGTTGCTCTACCTCTACCTGATGATCGGCGCCTATCTCTCCCTGCGCGACACCGTGGGGCGGGTGCGTGATATCGCCGCCCGGGTCAACGCCCAGGATCTCAGCCAGCATATCGAGATCGTTGGTCAGGACGAACTGGCCGCCATCAGCCGGGATTACAACGTGACCCTGGAGACCCTGCGCACCCTGATGCTGCGAGTGCGGGAAAATGGCGTCACCGTGGTGGAGAGCGCTACCGAGATCGAAGCGCGCACCTGCCGCTCGCAGGAGGTGATTGCCGATCAGCAAGGGGAGACCCATCAGGTCGCCACCGCCATCAAGGAGCTGGCCGCCACCTCACAAGACATGGCAGGCAACGCTCTGCAAGCCGCCCGCATGACCCAGGAGGCGCAGAACGTGGTCGGTCAGGGCGAGGATGTGGTGGAGCGCACCATCAAGGCCATCGACCATATCAACCGCGAGGTGCTGCGTACCGCCGACACCATAGGCCAGCTGGAGCAGCAGTGCAGTCAGATTGGCGGCGTCATCAGCGTGATCCGCGGCATCGCCGAACAGACCAACCTGCTGGCCCTCAACGCCGCCATCGAAGCGGCCCGGGCCGGTGAACAGGGACGCGGCTTCGCCGTGGTAGCCGACGAGGTGCGGTCTCTTGCCAACCGCACCCAGGGGGCCACCGTCGAGATCCAGCAGATGATTGAACAGCTGCAATCCGGTGCCCGCGCCTCGGTCACCGCCATGTCGGCGGCCAGCCATGAAGCGCAGGAGGGGGTCGGGCTGGCGCAGGAGGCAAAGCAGGCTTTTGGCGCCATCACCGAGAAGGTGGATCGAATGGTCGATACCAACGCCATCATCGCCAGCGCCATCGAGCAGCAGGGCGCAGTGGTCAACGAGATCGAACGCAACGTGGTGCGCATCTCGGATGGCAGCGACGAGGCGCTGCAAGTAGCCAACGCCGCCCGCGATGCCGCCCGCCAGATCCACCAGCTCACCGAACAGCTGCGCGCCATGGTACAGAGCTTCGTGCTGTAACAGAGCGCTGACAAGCCGGGCTCAACGTGAGCCCGGCATTATCCCGGCCTCGCCCCAGCCCACAACATCTCGGTTGCTCGGATCATCCAGAAAATCTCTGCGCCCCACTTGCCGGGCAAACGCCAACGAAGTAGTCTCGAACGAAAACAAAATGCGGCATTCCCGACACGCACTGTCTGCGACGTCGAGGCAAGCAAGCCGCCTGCGAGCCACAGATTAAAACCAGCGTCACGTCATTTATCACCCGCTTCAAGCGAGAATTTACCTATGGCCAGATACCAGTTTTTTACCATTCCGGCGTCCAATCGGCAGCAATACACCTTTATCGACATGGCATCTCCGACTTTTCTGAGTGAAAAGGCGGCACTGCTGACCCAAGGATTCGAGGTGGAGGAGGACTTTATTGACGCGACCAGTCCACGGGAGGCCGTCGAGAAGTACCAATCCAATTTTCTCTATGTGGCGGATGAGATAGGCAAGTCTGATAGCAGCTACGCCGCGGCCGTCGCCATGCTGGAGATTGGCAAGGGGTTATTGGGCAATAAAACCCGCTGAGATAAGGTACAGCGGTGAAGAGTGGTGGCCATCGTGGCAACGCGCCCGATGGCCATATGGCAAGACATCAATTCGGTAAGTCAGAAGCGCCCCAGCTGCTGGAGCATCTCGATCAGCTCCTCTTCGCTGCTCGGCTCATAGGCCAGCTGAAGGCTCGGCGCGGCGCCCCCCATCAGCATGTAGACGTTGGTGCTGCAGTGGTCGTAGTGATACCACTTACCGTCGATACAGACGTCGGTATAGCATCTCGGGTCCCTTTTCAGTTCCATATGCACATCCTTTTGTTACATCCCATCAACATCACTCTTGACCGTAAGACAACCGAAGACCGAGTATCTTGATACAAATCAAGATGTGTAAAGACGTCCTATCAAGAAACTGAAAGGATGCTTGCAACAGCTTGAATCATGATAAGTAATGACGCTGTTTTAGAGCTGTTAAGCTTCCCGTCAGTCATAACAGCAACAATGGAAGATATCGGCTGTTTTACCAAAAAACTGGGTAAACGGGATAAAAACAGGATGACTTGATGGCGAGTCCACATATAGACCTCAACCTTTTTCGGATCTTCGATCGCGTCATGACCGAAAAAGGGGTATAAACAGCAGCCTAGATATGACCCCTGCGGCAATAAGCCAGGCCATTCGCCGCCTTAGCGACCAGATTGGCGAGCCACTATTTCTCTGGGAAGGACGCGGGATCACACCGACCAGCCGAGCCCTCGCCCTGCACAGGGAGATCCGCACAGCCCTCAATACCATGGAGCGCTCCCTGCAACTCAATCAGGAGTTTGAGCCCGGCACCAGTCAGCGCGTCTTTCGCATCGCCAGCCATCCGGATCTGGATCTGGATCTGCTCCTACTACCCAAATTACTTGCCCACCTCGCCACTACAGCACCTCACTGCCGCGTCGAATCAGTCCCCGGGCTCTATGAGGAGCACCTTCGCCAGCAAGCCCTTCGCCAGTACAATATCGACCTGATACTGGCCAGCACAGCATTGGAAGAGAACGGCTTTTTGAATCAGCCACTGCTGAATCTGGAGCTCAGAGTGGTGTGCCGTGCAGCCCATCCCCGCATCGAACATCAGCTAGACTTCGAAACCTTCTTTGCTGAAGAACACGTGGTATGGGACGTAAGACGCAAAGATGACTGGGTGATCCGCAGCCTGACCGGCAAGAACTTGCCAGAACGAAAAATCGCCTATGAAAGCAACGCCCTGCTGACAGCGCTCTCTCTGGTCAGTCAGACTGACTGGCTTTGTGTCACCAGCCTATGGCATCTGGCCATGATGCGCCAACCGCTTGCCCTCAAGGACTTTCCTCTCCCCTGGGAATCAGCCCCCTGCCCCGTCTACATCAACTGGCATCAGAGTGCAAAACGAGACCCTGCACTCAGCTGGCTTATTCAACAGTTACAACTTCTCACCACAGCGGAACCCAATCGCAATGGTTTAACGCCTGCTTAACGATTGATTATTGCGAACTGCAATGATCGGGGATGCTGAACAAGTTACGCTAACTGCGTGTAAAAAGTGAGGCATCCTCTCTTTCTTATATAAATATGATTATCAGATGACACACTATTAATTTATGTCGTATCAACGCCATGGATTAATCATATTTCTGATGACACTCATTCACTAACCAAAATAAAAACACCATAACATGATTAAAAAAATACTCCTGCCCCTATGTATAGGGGTAGCTATGCCTGTCATCGCCAAATCATCAGACAATTCTGCACCATTACAGGATATGTCTGACCCACTGGCGGTATATAGCCAATGGGGAAGCGGCATTAGCGACGATGGTCTCAATCTGAAGTTCGGCAACCAATATGACAGCGGTAGCCAAAACAAACGGGCTATGAATATCATCGAGGCAAAAGGGATCATGGGTGAAAGCCTGGACTGGTCCAATCATCAAAATCGTGACAACTCCCTCGACAGCCTGCGGCTGCGCAATTTCACCATCAATACCGAGAGCGGCCTCGGCACCCAGCTGGATATCATCTACAACTTTGATGAAAGTTATCTGGCCGAGCAGAACGCCTCTATCTCCTATAGCCTGATTAAAGCACTGCCTGCCTGGGGCCCGCTTCAGCTATATCCTCTGGCTGGAGTTGGTGCCAATATATAAATGAATCAATATATTGATAGTAATCGTAAACAGATCGATGCCGGTTATACCATTCCTGGCACATTTTATCTCGTCGGCATGTATAGCAAACTAACTCTTAATGAAAAGTGGTGGTTGAATTACAACCCTATGTTTGCCAATACCCTTTCAGGCTCCGAATTTTATAAAGAGAATGCCTTTGGTGATGGCGAAAGTGCAGCACTGTATCACGAGATCGCACTTTCCTATCAATACTCAGGTCGACTTAACTTCAGAACTTTCATCAACTGGAACAATATTGCCGGAATTGAGGAGGCCGCCTATCGACTGGAGTTCAACTACCAGTTCTGACACACCTTGCCAATTATGCTCAGCAAATTCAAATACGGCAGGCTGCAATCTCCTGACTACACTTAGCGCTGCCGCCCAACACAACTACCTCTGGAGTAATTCTGATGAAACCAAGGTTTTCAGCACCCACGGTCGTCTCTCTATTGCTGTCCGGCACCCTGCTTCTGCAACCCGCCTGGGCAGTCATCGATCCCAAACCTGCCAGCGAATTTACCATCAAGGCAAACCAGCAGGTGCTCACCACCCTGCCCTTCAATGACAAACAGGATTTCGAGGATGCCCAGCGTGGCTTTATCGCCAAACCGGAGACCCTGACCATCAAGGATGACAAGGGCAACGTGGTGTGGGATCTGGAGCAGTACAAGACCTACATCAGCCTCGACAAGGCCGCGCCGGACAGCGTCAACCCCAGCCTGTGGCGCAATGCCCAGCTCAACATGCAGTACGGCTTGTTCAAGGTCACCGACAAGATTTACCAAATTCGGGGCTTTGATCTCTCCAACATCACCTTTATCGAAGGCAACAAGGGCTGGGTGGTGTTCGATCCGCTGATCTCCCCGCAAACCGCCAAGGCGGCGCTGGCCTTCATCAACAAGACCCAAGGGGAGCGCCCGGTCACCGCGGTGGTCTACAGCCACTCCCACGTGGATCACTACGGCGGTGCCGCCGGTCTGTTCAACTCGCTGGACGAGGTGAAAAAGAACGGCGTCGAGATCATCGCGCCGGAAGGATTTACCGAACACGCGGTGTCGGAGAACGTCATCGCCGGCAATGCCATGGCCCGCCGCGCCGTCTACATGTACGGCGCCCTGCTGCCGCGTAACCCGCAGGGGGGCGTCAATGGCGGTCTGGGGCAAACCACCTCCACCGGCGTGCCCTCGCTGCTGCTGCCAACCCGCTTTATCACCAAAACCGGTGAGACGCTGACGGTCGATGGCGTCAAGATGGTCTTCCAGATGACCCCGGGCACCGAAGCCCCGGCCGAGATGAACACCTGGTTCCCGGACAGCAAAGCATTGTGGATGGCCGAAAACACCACCAACACCATGCACAACATCCTCACCCTGCGCGGAGCCCAGGTGCGCGATGCGCTGAAGTGGGCCAGCTTTCTCAACGAGACCATCGAAACCTGGGGTGATCAGGCCGAGGTCAAGTTCCAGAGTCACCACTGGCCACGCTGGGGCAATGCCAACATAGTCGACTACTTCAAGAAGCAGCGTGACCTCTACAAATACATCCACGATCAGTCGGTACGCCTTATGAACATGGGCTACACCGGCGAGGAGATCTCCGAGCAGATCACCCTCCCCCCCGAGCTCAACGACTTCTGGCCGAACCGCGGTTATTACGGCACCCTGCGCCACAACAGCCGCGCCATCTATCAGCGCTATATGGGCTGGTACTCCGGCAACCCCTCCGATCTCGACAACCTGCCCCCAGAAATGGTCGGCCCCAAATATATCGAGTTCATGGGGGGCGAGCAGGAGGTACTGAAAAAAGCCAAGGCCTCGTTCGACAAGGGGGAATATCGCTGGGTCGCAGAAGTGCTCAAACATCTGGTGTTTGCCAACCCGAACAACACAGAGGGCAAGCTGCTGCTGGCAGATGCACTGGAGCAGCTGGGCTATCAGGCTGAATCCGGCCCGTGGCGCTCCGTCTATCTGCAAGGCGCCTATGAGCTGCGCAATGGCGTTCCCAATGTTGGCGGAACAGTCACCGCCTCACCGGACACCATCCGGGCCATGAGCCCCAGCATGCTGTTTGACTATCTCTCGGTGCGCATTAATCCCGAGAAAGCGGCGGGCAAGAAGATGGTCATCAACATGGCGTTCACCGACATCGGGGAGAAACATACCCTGAGTCTGGAGAACTCGGTGCTCAACCACACAACCCGCTATGCCGCCAAGCCTGATGTGACCATTACCCTGAGCAAGAAGACGCTGGATGATATCCAGCTCGGACAGGGCACCATGGAGCAGAAGATCGCCAACGGCGAGATCAAGATCGAGGGTGATCAGCAGAAGTTCAGTGACTTCATCAGCCTGCTCGACAAGTTCAACTTCTGGTTCAACATAGTGACGCCATGATGCAACGCACCTTGCGCGCATGCATGGTACTGCTCTGCCTCATCCCCGGGATGGGGCAGAGCTGTGGTTATGATGCCCTTTATCCCAATCCGTTCGAACAGAGCTGGCCCGGCACGGTCAATATTGCCATGGCGACGGCGACTGCGGTGAGTCGTGAGCAATTGCCCCCCTTGGCAGCCCTGACAGGCGAAGCCGGCTTCTCCCGTAGCCAGGCATGGCTCCAAACCCTCAAAAGTCGACTCCAGCAGGCAGGGGTAGGTGGCGGGATCTCCATCCTGCTTATCGACTCAGGACTCTGGTCCAGAGTACGAGGCAAGGAGTCCCTACTGCTCCAGCTGCACACCAGCGGCCCAAACCCAAAAGACCGGGTGATGCTGCTGAGTGAAGCCGCCATCAACGCCATGTTGAATGGGTCGCTCACCATCGAGCAGGGACTGCAATTGGGTATTGTGGAGCTGCAAAGAGACGACAATCAGCAGTTGCAGCGGGATCTGCACAAGGCGCTGAGCTCGCAGACCTGACCGCCACAGGAGGAACCGATAGAACAAAGGGAGGCAAATGCCTCCCTTTTTTATGCCTTCACGGCGAACGTCAAGCGCGGGCGCTTATTCGTCTTCCAGATAGGCGTAGCCTTGCAGGCCCAGCTCCAGCTCGTCGAGCAGGGCTTTGCGAGTGGCATCGTCCAGCGCCGGGTGAGCGGCGATCCGCTGGTAGTTTTCGCGGATCACGGACGGGTCGATGTTGACGTAACGCAGCAGCTGGTCGACGGTGTCGCCGCGCACCACGTTACGAATGTCCATCTTGCCCTCTTCGTCCAGCCACACTTCCGCGCAGTGGGTGTCACCGAACAGGTTGTGCAGATCGCCGAGGATCTCCTGATAGGCACCGACCAGGAAGAAGCCGACGTGGCACTCTTCGTTCTCGCCGTAGACCGGCATCGGCAGGGTGCTCTCGACCCCCAGACCGTCGACATAGTGCTCGACCTGACCGTCGGAGTCACAGGTGATATCCATCAGGATACCGCGACGGCTAAGCGGACGATCGAGACCGGCCAGCGGCATCACCGGGAATACCTGACCGATACCCCAGGCATCCGGCAGGGACTGGAACAGGGAGAAGTTGGCAAAGCACTTGTCCGCCAGCTTTTCACTCAGCTCGTCAGCCAGCGCACGGTGGTTGCGGTTGACCGGGTTGAGCAGCTCTTTGAGTGCCAGACAGGTGTTCTGGTGCAGCATCTCGGCCCAGGCACGCTGTTCAAGGTTCAAGAGGCCCATGGTGTACTGGGTATTCACGTCACCCAGATCTGCCACCGAGTCATGGAAGATCTCCAGCAGGGAGGGATCTTCGCTGCGCAGATCCAGCCAGCCTTTCCACATGTTCTGCAGAATGGTCGGCGCATCTTCGTCCGGCGCGCTGATGTCGTTCATCTCCACCCCTTCGGCACCAATGATATTGGTAACCAGCACGGCGTGATGAGCGGTCAGGGCACGGCCAGACTCGCTGATGATGGTCGGGTGCGGCAGGTCGAACTCGCGGCAGACATCGCCGATGCCCCATACCACGTTGTTGGCGTACTCGGAGAGGCTGTAGTTGGCGGAGCAGTGGCTCTGGGAACGGGTTCCCTCGTAGTCCACACCCAGGCCACCACCGACGTCCACGACTTCGATGTTGGCACCGAGGCGACGCAGTTCAGCGTAGAAACGGCCGCACTCGCGGATGCCGCCCTGAATGTCGCGGATATTGGCGATCTGGGAGCCCAGATGGAAGTGCAGCAGTTGCAGGCAATCCAGCTTGCCCAGCCCGCGCAGACGCTCGATCAGCGCCAGGATCTGGGAGGCGGAGAGACCAAATTTGGACATGGAGCCACCGCTCGATTCCCACATGCCGGAGCCGGTGGAAGCGAGCTTGGCACGCACCCCGATGTTGGGCTTGATGTTGAGACGAGCTGACTCGTCCAGCACCATTTCCAGTTCGGAGGGCTTCTCCACCACGATGTAGACCTTGTGGCCCATCAGGTTGCCCAAGAGGGCGTGGCGGATATATTCGCGGTCTTTGTAACCGTTGCAGACGATCACCGAGCCTTGCTCATGGTGATGGGACAGCACGGCCAGCAGTTCCGGTTTGGAACCAGCTTCCAGGCCAAGCCGGGGCTTGTCGCTGTAGGACTGGCTGATGGTCTCGATGACACGACGCTGCTGGTTTACCTTGATCGGGTAAACGCAGAGGTAGTCCCCTTCATAGCCTGACTTCTCGATGGCCTGACCAAAGGCGTTGAACAGCGCATCGACCCGACTCTTGAGAATGTCGGGGAAGCGCAGCAACACGGGGGTGGTCAGCCCGGACTGACGCAACTGTTCGATGGCGTCAGAGAGCACAATATGCGCGTCAGGGCGTGATTTGTCGGGAGCGACGGTCACATGACCGGCGTCATTGATATTGAAAAAACCCGCACCCCAGTAGGGAACGTTGTAGACCTTCAAGGAGTCCTTGCTGGACCAGTTAGTCATGGGCTATGCCTCGCAAATGAGCGACCCAAAGTCGCCTTCGTTACCCTCAATCACATCCAGACCATCTAGTGCAGAGTACGGCGAGCGCTGCCATCACGAGACGCAGCCACCCAAACCAACCCTTTGCACATCGCGGCAAGCCAGAGGCTGCCTGGTGGATCTTGGGGAAGTAACGAGTCTTGATGTGGGGCTGGTGGCTTTACATCAAGCTCAACGGTATGCGGTGCCACTATGCCGTAGCGCCGCGGTACTTTGATGACAGACGACATCAGCCACGCCGTCAGTTCATCATTCGGCAGCGATCCCGACAGAAGGAGAGGGTTCCAAGGAAGAGAAGCGAAGGCGCCAGCACGCATGCGTGTTGATAGACGACAACAACCACAGCCCACCTCACCGTCAGTGACCGCCCATGACAAGGGAAGATGATGAGCCGGTGGCCCACTCGGTCAAATGAAGGATGAGAGTCTGTTGTTCTCCCTGATACCGGAGCCTAACCGGTATTAAAGAAACCATTCCCCAGCAGTGTCTGTCGTTTCTGCGTGCCTCGCCCTATAGGCGTATGATCGGTCGGGTTTCTGGCGGCTCTGCCTGCTTCAGGGTTGCCCTTGGATCGGCGCGGAGTGTACACACTTACCGCGGGCAGTGACAATAAAAAATAGTGTTCAAAATCCCCTTTTAATAAGTCGATCAAATCTTGCTGGCGGGCAGGCAGGCTCTGGGATGGCGCAGGTTATGCGACAGCCCGGTTTCCCCTTGAAAAGTGTGCGAAAACGCCATGGTTGGGCTGACGCCTTGCTGTGCGGTCGCTGAGGGGAATTTGGTCGCCACCGCCAGCGCCTAAATATCGTAATAAATGCAAAATTTATGCGATCTCCCTCCCGGACGTTGCCCCGCGCGCCGCACATTCGCCGCTCTCCCCTTGCGTCAAAAAATGGGAAAAACCTGCGCTGACGCAATGAGTGCCCCGCACGGATTGGCCACAATGGCCGCTCACAATCGGTTAGAGGCTGACTAATGGATACCCTGCTTGAGCGTTTTCTGCGTTACGTAACTTTTCATACCCGCTCCGATGAGACCAATCCAGCCTGCCCCAGCAGCGAAGGCCAGCTGATCTTTGCCCGTGCCCTGCAAGAAGAGATGAAGGCGCTGGGGCTAACCCGGGTCACTCTGGATGAGCACGGCTACCTCACCGGCTGCCTGCCGGGCAACCAGCCGGACGCCCCCGCCATCGGCCTGATTGCCCACATGGACACCGCCGACTACGAGGCGGAGCACGTAGTACCGCAAATCATCGAAAACTATCAGGGCGGAGAGATCTGCCTTGGCAAGGGTGACGAGGTGCTTGCCATCCGTGACTACCGCTTCCTGAAAAACTATCTGGGTCAAGACCTCATCACCACCGACGGCACCACCTTGCTTGGCGCCGACGACAAGGCGGGCATCGCCGAGATCCTCACTGCCATCGACCACCTGCAGGCCCACCCCGAGATCCCCCGCGGCGATATCTGGGTCGGCTTTACCCCGGATGAAGAGATCGGCCGCGGTGCCAACCTGTTCCCGCTGGAGAGATTCCCGGCAAAGTGGGCCTATACCGTGGATGGCGGCGAACTGGGCGAGCTGGAGTATGAAAACTTCAACGCCGCCAGCGCCACGGTGCGTTTTATCGGCAATAACGTCCACCCCGGCACCGCCAAGGGCAGCATGATCAACAGCCAGACCCTGGCCGCCCGCTTCCACGCCGCCATGCCTGCCGAGCAGACCCCGGAGTGCACCGAAGGGTATGAGGGCTTCTTCCATCTGGCCCAGATGAGCGGCACCGTGGAGGAGAGCACCCTGCACTACATCATCCGTGACTTCGACGACCAGCACTTCGCCGCACGCAAGGCCGAGATGCAGAGCCGGGTGGCCGCCCTACAGGCCGAGTATCCGAAGGCCCGCATCGAGCTGACCCTGGCCGACAGCTATCGCAACATGCGCAGCCAGATTGAGCCGCACATGCATATCGTCGAGCTGGCCAAGGCCGCCATGGAAGCCGCCGACGTGGTGCCGAAAATCAAGCCCATTCGCGGCGGTACCGATGGCGCCCGCCTCTCCTTTATGGGCCTGCCCTGCCCCAACCTCTTCACCGGTGGCCACAACTTCCACGGCAAGCACGAGTTCATCCCGCTGCAATCGATGGAGAAATCGGTCGCCACCCTGGTGGAGCTGGTGCGCCTCACCGCAGCCTGGCGCGGTTAATCGATTACCATGACAACCAAGGGGGAAGCCGGTCAACCGGCCCCCCCCTTGCTATCTGGCCATCACCCATCAAGAAAGGTAAACCGGGGAGGGTCGCTCAGGAGCTACTGGCTGCCGCTGCCATCAAACTGTCATCCCGCTGACATGTTGCGGGAACAGTGTCACATCATGCTGGGAGCAACGGATCGCCGGAGCCCCCAGATGTTCACTATCGATACCCTGCTGACCCAGCACTTCCCCCGCCTGCTTGGCTACCCCCTGCTCACCCCGCTGTTAAAGCGGCTGCTGGGCTGGCTGCTCAACGAACGTGCCTTTGCCGACTTTGCCGCCCGCTACCCGCACCTGCGCGGCCTCGACTTTGTCGAGCAGGCGCTGACCCAGCTCGATTTCGACTATCGGGTCAGCGAGGCGCAACTGGAGCATATTCCCGCCAGCGGCCGGGTCATTCTTGTTGCCAACCACCCCATCGGCTCGCTGGATGGACTGGCGCTGCTGCAACTGCTCGGTCGCATCCGCCCCGATGTGAAGATCGTCGCCAACCAGCTGCTGGCCCAGCTCGCGCCGCTGCGCCCTTTGCTATTGCCGGTGGACAATATGGAGGGCAAGACCGATCGACAGGCCATCCTCGCCATGAACGAGCACCTCGCCCATGAAGGTGCGCTGGTGATCTTCCCCGCAGGCGAAGTCTCGCGGCTTGGCCTCAAGGGGGTGAAAGATGGCCCCTGGCAGGCAGGCTTTATCAAGCTGGCCCAGCGCACCCGCACCCCGCTGGTGCCCATCCATCTGGGAGGGCGCAACAGCCTCTGGTTCTATCTCGCCTCCTGGCTCAACAAGCCCGCCTCCGCCCTGTTGCTGGTGCGCCAGCTGTTTCGCCAGCAGGGGCAGACCCTGCCGGTGACCATAGGAGCGCGCATTCCGCTCGGCAGTTTTCAGGAGCTGCCAGCCAAGACGGCGGCGCGGCTGGTGCGCAACCACCTCTACCGGATTGGCCGTGGCAAGGCGGGACGGCTGCAGACCGAGGCCCCCATCGCCCTGCCGGAGGATCGCCGCCAGCTCAAACAGGCCATCGAAAGCTGCGAACAGCTCGGCACCACCCCGGATGGTCAGGGGATCTACCTCTACCGCCGCCACGAACTGAGCCACTCGGTGATCCTGCGCGAGCTGGGGCGGCTGAGGGAGATCGCATTTCGCGCGGTGGGGGAAGGGTCTGGCAAGCGGCGGGATCTCGATGGCTTTGACAACGACTATCACCACCTGATCCTCTGGGATCCGGCCCGACTCGACATTATCGGCGCCTACCGCTTTGCCCCGGTGGCGGAGCTGCTGGCCAGCAAGGGGAAGGATGGTCTCTACAGCCACACCCTGTTCGGCTTCGAGGATAAGTTGCTGCCCCGACTGGAGCAGGCCATCGAGCTTGGCCGCAGCTTTATCCAACCCGCCTACTGGGGCAAGCGGGGGCTCGATTATCTCTGGTTCGGCATCGGTGCCTATCTGGCCCGCTATCCCCGCTACCGCTACCTGTTTGGCCCTGTGTCGCTCTCCGGTAGCCTGCCGCCGGCGGCCAAGGATCTGCTGGTGAGCTTCTACCGCCAGCACTTTGCCCCCGAGCTGGCGCTGGCCCCCTCCCGCCGTCCCTACCCCGAGACGCAACCTCTGTTCGAGGGGTTGGATTACGGCGCCGACCTCAAAGCTCTCAAGGCCCGCCTCGACAATCTGGGCTGCGCCATCCCTACCCTCTACAAGCAGTATTCCGAGCTGTGCGAGCCGGGCGGCGTCCAGTTTATGGATTTTGGCATCGACCCCGACTTCAACCACTGCATCGACGGGCTGGTATGGGTCGATGTGAGCCGCATCAAGTCCCACAAGCGGGCCCGCTATATCGGCAGTCATCTGGCCGAGCCGCGCTTATAACCCTGCTGGAGCCAGGCAAATAGCCAAAGGCAAAAAAGGAGAGAGAGGCCATCGCCTCCCTCTCCTTTCGCTCTCATGCTCAGCACCTTTTCGAGGCGCTCGGCCCATCTGGCGTTAGTCGGCCGCCTTGCGATCCGAGTGGCCGAGACCCCGCTCAGGGGCGATGACGTCACGCACCCGCTGCTTGATCTCCTTGGCCTCGGGGAAGCCGTCATCGACCACCCGATCCCACACCTGCACCCCGCTCACCAGAATGCGGAACTCCCCCTTGCTGGCCGGCACCAGCGCCACCTCCCCCAGATCGCTGTCGAAGGTAGAGAGCAGCTCCTGCGCCAGCCAGGCGGCGCGCAGCATCCAGCGACAGAGGGTGCAGTAGCGGATTTCGATGCGGGGTTTGCTGACCAGGGTTTCAGACTCGATCATGAGTGACTCCATAAAAAAGCGACAATGGCGGGAAGTGGCGTACTGCCGCCCAATGGCCGATCCCGGTTTGGTCAAATCAGTGCTGATCAACCCCATGAAAATCGGCCAGCCAATAGCGGGCAATGGTACGCATCGCCGATTCTGGCAGTTCGAACAGGCCGGGAGCAAGAGGGCCTGCCGCCAGCATCCGGATCCCTTCCATGATCTCCGCCAGCACCAGATAGACATATTCGCCAATCACGGCGCCATGGACGAAGTTGACCGCCTCGCCCCGGTTGAGCAGGTAGATCTGGGTACCATCCGGCCGGTTGAGGGCCAGCACATGGGGGCACACCTCTTCGCTCGGCCACGGCAACTGGGCCAGCGAGAAGGCAAACTCGTCGTCGGCCGAGGTGACCGAGGCCACCATGGTGCCGGGACGCAGCGCCTGCAGATCCGCCAAATCCAGCGAGCCGTTGCCGGTAGAGCAGATCACCAGCTCGGCGCGGCTCAACGCCTCGGCCTTGGTGATCAAGCGAAAACCGTGAGAGAGCGCTTCGACCTGTCGCAGCACATCGGTCTCCACCAGCCCGAGATGGAGGTTGCGACAGCGCAGGTCGCGGGCGATGCTGCGCCCCACCTTGCCATAGCCAAACAGCACGGCTTCGCAGACGTTGAAAGTACGGTTGAGGTTACGAGCCAGCGACTCCGCGGAGTAGACCACGCTCAAACCAATCTGGATATCCTCGGCCTGCTTGAGGGGACTTCGTGCCACCGACACCACCGGGGTCGCCAGCACCTCCTGCTCATAGCGCTGGTGGCCGTTCTCGGTCATCTCCACCACCCCGAGGAAACGGGGGCCGAAGTATTCACTCAAGATCACCTGGGTTTTGGCAAAGTAACCGCCAATATCGAGGATCAGCAACCGCTCGTGGGGGGCCACCAGAGGTGCAATCTGCTGGATGATACTGTCGGGATCATTGGTCCAGCGCCGGTTGAGGGGCAGCACCGGATAGTGCTGGGATACCCACTCCAGGGTCGGGCCATGTACCGATTTCGGTTTGGGTAAAATGGCGCCAATCCGCCCAATCCGGGAAAGCGCTTCGATAAAATGGGGGCGATCGGGAAGCAGGTGAGTGACCAACAAAATGCAGAGACCATCGATACGTCCCTGTCCGGTGAAATGGCGAAAAAACAGATGCTCAGATCCTTGACTGCGCAACTGTGGCCTCCTTATGTGCCGCAAAGCAGGCAAACAGAACCCGGCGCGGCCGGGTTCTGTGTGTGTCCAAATAAAATGAAAAACCTTTTTATCTGAAACACATAGGTGGCTCAATCATTATCTGCCAAGAGTATGAGCGGGTATGCAAAAATGACTGTAATTGCCTGTTTTTCATGCAAAAATCAGTACAAAGAAGCAGCAGGCCACACCCACCACAGGCTGAGCCCGGTTCCCGCCGCGGCGAGCAAGATCAGCCCACCCCAACGCACTGGCCAAGGTTTGTCACGCAACACCCACTCCAGCAGCGGCAGCAACCAGACCGGTAGCAACACCACCAGCGGCACCTCCACATATTGCCAGGCCAGCAACTGGACGAAGGCGAGGGCCAGCGCCAGACCGGCTGGGGCTACCTTGATGCCAACAAAGGTGGCAAGCAGGGCGCGAAAACCGGCGAAAGCGGCCAGCGCACCGGCCAGCTGGGCAATCAGCAGGCTGCCATCGATGCCGATCACCAGCGCCAGCCAGATAAAGCCGAGGGCAAACCCGAGCCCCTCGCGGCTGTCACCGCGCAAGGTGCTCCAGCCAAACCAGAGGATGGCGGGCAGTAGCGCCAGCCAGATCCCGGGTTCGCTCGCCAGTACCGAGGCCAATCCCTGCCACCACACCAGCGCACTGAACACGGCAAAGAGCAGCAGCGAACCGCGCAGGTCGCTCACCTGAGCCGCGATGGCGGGGACCAGCAGGGTTAGCGGCAGCCACTGCCACGCCTTTTCCGGCATGCCATAGAGGCCGCCGAGCCAGGATCCCACCAGCCAGAGCGCCAGCGCGCCCCACAGATACCCCAGTCGCGGCCAGCGCCACGATAGCAAAGCGGCTCCCAGAGGAGCCGCCAGGGTTTGCAGCAGAAGTTCCGCGCCCATTACTTGCGCACGCCTTCAACAAACAGGTTGATGTTCATCTCGTCCGGAATACCGGGCAGCATGTAGCTCACGCCAAAGTCACTGCGCTTGATGGTGGTGGAGGCGTTGAAGCCGCTGCGGTAGCCGCCCCAGGGATCCTTGCCCTCACCAATTTTGACCAGATCGAAGGCCACTTCCTTGGAGACGCCGTGCAGAGTCAGGGTCCCTTTCAGCACGCCTTTATCCTTGGTGCCCTCGTAAGCGGAGCTGACGAAGGTCATCTTGGGATACTGCTTCACGTCGAGGAAGTCAGGGCTGCGCAGGTGCTTGTCGCGGGCTTCGTGATTGGAGTCGACGCTGGCGGCATCCACTTCAAAGCTCGCCTTGGCGGCCGCCGGGTTGGCGTCATCCATGCTGAAGGTGCCGCTGAAGGTGTTGAAGCGACCCACCAGCTCGGAGAAGCCCAGGTGACCCACCTTGAACTGCACCGTGGTGTGCGCCGCATCCACATCGTAATCCGCCGCCATCAGAGGGGTAGCCATAAACAGGCAGGAGGCCAGCAGAGCCTTGGTCATTTTCATCCGTTCGTTCCTTCATCTTGGGGTTCACATCAGTGGTTAAAATGCTAACCTCGTTCTGAAGATGAATAATCAGTGATTTATTAAATTCATTATTTACTGAGGATGGAAAATGGACCAGATCGCCGCCATGCGTACCTTTATCAAGGTGGTGGAGTGCCAGAGCTTTACCAAGGCCGCCAACCAGCTCGGCATCTCGGTCGCCATGGCCTCCAAGCTAATGCAGCAGTTGGAGGAGTCCCTCGCCACCCGGCTGCTGTCGCGCACTACACGCCAGGTCAATCCCACCGAAGCGGGGCAGTTCTACTACCAGCGCTCCCTCGCCCTGCTGGCTGAGCTGGAAGAGACCCACAGCCAGCTGACCCACCACAACCAGCAGCCCAACGGCACCCTCAAGCTCTCGGTGCCGATGGATTTTGGCTATCTGCACCTCTCCCCCGCCCTGCCGCTGTTTCGCCAGCGCTTTCCCGATCTCAAACTCGATATCGAGTACAGCGACCGGCGGGTAGCACTGGTGGAAGAGGGGTTCGATCTGGCGCTGCGGATCGGCCACCTCAGCGACTCCTCGCTGGTGGCGCGCCAACTTGCCACCATTCGGGTCGAACTCTGCGCCAGCCCCGCCTATCTGGCACGCAAGGGCAGACCGGAAAAACCCGAGGATCTCAAGCAGCACGACTGTCTGATCTACACCCTGACCCAGCCGGAGTGGCACTTCAAACGGGGAAGCGAGCAGCAGAGCATCCGGCCACAGGGGCCGCTGCGGGCCAACAACGGGGTGGCGCTGACCCGCGCCGCTTGTGATGATCAGGGCATCATATTGCAGCCCACCTTTATCGTGGGGGAGGCGCTGCGGTCAGGGCAGCTGGTCAGCCTGCTGCCGGAGTGGGACAAGGGAGATGTGGGACTTTATGCGGTCTATCCGCACCGCCGCTTCGTCTCGGCCAAGGTGCGCTGCTTTATCGAGTTCGTGCAGGAGCGCTATCTCGCCCCGCAGCAGTGGGATAAACCGGCATGATTGCCAGAGCAGAGGATACGGCCTGACTGTCCGGCCTGCTGACCCGGCTTGAAACCTAACGCTGGTCGAGTACGGTGGTGGATTCGGCAACAGGGGTGAGCTTGGCTAGCAGACGCTCCTGCTCGGGGTGCAACTGCCAGCGGGGCAAACGGGTGCGGACAACCGACAACTGCTGCTCACTCAGGGCATAGGGGAGCGCCACTTCAATCTCGGGGCAGTCAAACATGGCGGCCAGCTGCAGGATCAAAATGAGGTTTGCCTCGTCGGTTTTGTGCTTGTTGACCCGTTTGCGGATCTCGTGGCGCAGCTGGGTTTCGGGGTCCTGGGTCATCGCCTGCCAGCCGAAACCGAACAACGGCACCAGCGCGCTGACAATCCCCAGCGCCGTCATCGGCTGCTTGGGGGGATGATAGAGTGCGTTGAGATCCAGCCGAACAGGATTCTGACGAACCTCACCCTCACCAAATAAAATCGTTTTCGTCATTGGATTACCCGTTATATTCCACTAGACTGCGCCGCATATTTTACCCCGATATGCCAACGAGGTGCTGATGCTAAGCGATATCGAGATCTCCCGCCAGTCCCCCCGTCTCTCAATCCACGCGCTGGCCGAACGCCTCGCCATCCCCCAGCACCAGCTCAGCCCTCATGGCCACTACAAAGGCAAACTCAGCCTCGACCTGCTCACGTCTCAACCCAAGCAGAGCGGCAAGCTGGTACTGGTGAGCGCCATCACCCCGACCCCGCTCGGTGAAGGGAAGACGGTGACTACCCTTGGCCTCTCCATGGGGCTCAACCATATCGGCCAGCCCAGCATCGCAACCATCCGCCAACCGAGCCTCGGGCCGGTATTCGGGGTCAAGGGGGGCGCAGCCGGTGGCGGCCACGCCCAGGTGGTGCCGATGGAGGAGATGAACCTCCACCTCACCGGCGATTTTCACGCCCTGACGGCGGCCCACAATCTGGCGGCGGCAGCCCTCGATGCCCGCCTGTTCCATGAGCGTAAACTCGGCGACCAGTTCAGCGCCAAAACCGGCCTGCCGCGGCTCGATATCGATGCTGACAACATTCTCTGGCCACGCACCCTCGACATGAATGACCGCGCACTGCGCCACCTCACGATTGGACAGGGGGGTGCTGCCGATGGTGTGGAGCGCAGCGATCGCTTCGTCATCACCGCCGCCTCCGAGCTGATGGCCATTCTGGCGCTGGCGAGCGATCTGAAAGACCTGCGCCAGCGCATCGGCCGCATCCAGCTGGCCCGCGATATTCACGGCAAGCCCATTACCGCCGAACAGCTGGAAGTAGCGGGCGCCATGACGGTGCTGCTGAAAGATGCGCTGCAACCGACCCTGATGCAGACCACCGAGCAAACACCAGTGCTGGTACACGCCGGCCCCTTTGCCAACATCGCCCACGGCAACTCCTCGGTGATCGCCGACCGCATCGCCCTTGGCCTCACCGATTACGTGGTGACCGAAGCGGGTTTCGGCTCCGACATGGGGCTGGAGAAGTTCTTCAATATAAAGAGCCGCCAATCCGGCATTCCCCCCGCCTGCGTAGTGCTGGTGGCCACGGTGCGCGGCCTCAAGGCCAACAGCGGCCTGCTCGATATCCGCCCGGGCCAGCCGCTGCCAGCCAGCCTGCAAGGGGAAGATCTGCCGACCCTCAAGCAGGGCTGCGCCAACCTCGCCTGGCATATCAGGAACGCCCGCCGCTACGGGGTGCCGGTGGTGGTCGCCATCAACCGCTTCCCCACCGACAGCGAGGCCGAACTGGCGCTGCTGGCCCATGAAGCGCAGCAAGCCGGTGCCTGTGGTGCGGCCATCTCCAACGCCTTCACCCAGGGTGGTGCCGGTGCCAGCGAGCTGGCCCGTGCCGTGGTCACCGCCTGTGAGCAACCCGGCAAGGTGAAACTGCTCTACCCCGACGAGGCGAGCCTCGATGCCAAGCTGGCGACCCTGGTGGAGTGCGGCTACGGCGGTCGCGGAGTGCAGCTCTCAGACAAAGCCCGCCAGCAGCTGGCCCAGCTCTCCGCCGAAGGGTGGGATCACTTGCCCATCTGCGTGGCCAAGACGCCGCTCTCCATCAGCCACGACCCAGCCCTCAAAGGAGTGCCGACCGATTTCGAGGTGCCCATCGACGAGGTGAAGCTCTGCGCCGGTGCCGGGTTCGTCTATGCGCTGGCGGGCCCCATCATGACCATGCCGGGGCTGGGCAGCCTGCCAGCCTATCGCCATATCGATATCGATGAGAACGGCGAGATAGTCGGCCTGAGCTGAGCCCTTCCACAACACCAGAAACAACAAGGCCCCGCCAATTGGCGGGGCCTTCTGTTATCCATGCATCAACCCTTAGAGGGTGAAGCGCTGGGTCATATGGTGCAGGGTGTTGGCCAGCTTGCTCAGCTCGACGCAAGCCTGGGCGATCTGATGAGCGCCCTGGGCATTCTCGTCAGCAGCATTGTGAATGTTGACGATGCTGCGGTTGAGCTCTTCGGTCACCGCATTCTGCTCTTCGGTGGCGGTGGCGATCAGAGTGTTCATGTCGGTGATGCGCACCACGGCACCATTGATGGTCTCGATACTGGTACCGGCATCCCGCGCCAGACCGACACTCTCCTGCATCTGGTGACGACTCAGCTGCATGGCGTTGCCCGCCTCGGCGGCGCGGCTCTGCAAGAGCTCGATCATCTTGCTGATCTCGGCGGTCGAGTCCTGGGTACGCTGGGCCAATGAACGCACTTCATCCGCAACGACCGCAAAACCACGACCCTGCTCACCGGCACGGGCCGCTTCGATGGCTGCGTTAAGGGCCAGCAGGTTGGTCTGACCGGCGATATCGCGGATCACATCCAGCACCACGCTGATGTTGGCGCTGTCGGCCTCCAGCTGCTGCACTACTGTGCCAGCCTGCTCAATCTTGACCGACACCTCTTCGATGCTGGCAATGGAGCTGCGCACCACTTCGCTGCCAGCAGCAGAGGTGCGGGAGGCATCCTTGGCGGCGCTCATGGCATCCGTGGTGTTGCGGGCCACTTCATTGACGGTGGACTGCATCTCGTTCATGGCGGTCGCCACCTGGGAGACTTCGTTCTGCTGGATGGCCATGCCGCTGGCGGACTGGCTGGAGATGGCGCTCACCTCCTCCACTGCGCTGCTGAGTTGGCTCACGGAGCCGGCGATCTCGCTCACCAGATCGGAGAGGGAGCCCTGCATCCGGTTGATGGCGGAGCCCAGCTGACCCAGTTCATCGCGGTTGAAGCGGCTGTCACGGATCCACTGCTGCAGTTCGCCCTGACCCAGATCGCCATTGGCAATACGCTGGGCCTGACGGGCCAGCATGATCAGCGGGTCGCGGATCTGGCGGGTCAGTACCACGGAGAGCACCACCACAAGGATCAGACCAATCACCAGCGCGATTGTGACACTCAGATTGGCGGATTGATAAGAGTCGACAATATCGCTGCGGGATTCAGACGCATAACCATGGTTAATCTGGATAAGGGAGGCCACTGACTTGCTCAGCGCGGTGTAAAGGGGAACCCCCTCTTCAAGGAAGATGCGTTGGGCTTCGGCAAGCTGATCGCTGTCTTGCAGCTGTTTGACTCGCTGGTGCAGGGCGACGTAACGATCCCAGTCAGATTTCACCGTATCGAAGGTACGGCGCTCCGCCACATCCTCAGGCCAGATCGTCTTGTCATGGGCAATCAGCTGCTGCGCGATCGAGTTAAGCTGTTGACTGGCAATATTCCGATATTCAGCCCTTTTCAGCGGCTCGGCAGCCACCACGAAATAACCCAGCTCATAACGACGCAGCTCACCGAGAGAATCCCCGATCGCGCTGGTGCGATTGACCGCAGGCAAGATGCTGTCGGTAAACCGGATGGCAACATCATTCATGTTGCCAAACTGGACAAGGGCAAAACCGCCGATAAAGGCGACCATCAAACCGAGCACGGCAAAGCCGGCGGTGAGTTTTTTACCTATGGTCATGGTACTGGTATTCATGGGATATCCTGGTGGTCGTTAAATTCGTAGCACTCGTCCGGTTCACGCCCTCCTGACATGAACTATCTGGCCACCTGTTCAGTGGCGCACCATCCAACCTTGATGAATATCTCTGAATTCCATGAGCGGCAGCGAGAGCCGAGAGGGGCGGTAGAATAGCCGGATTATTGCGGTTCGGAAAGAGTCTTGTGATTAAAATTAAAGCAACTCAAATGACCCCGTTCAAAACCGGGGTCATTTGGATGAAAGATCAACTATAAAGGAGTGAAAACTTAATAGCGGAAGCGCCCAATCTTGTCCATCACATCGCTGGCTAACTTATGCATTTGCTGACTTTGTTCATCCTGCTGGTTAGTCAAACGGGTCGATGCGGTTGCCGCTTCATGAATGTTGCTGACATTTCGACTGATATCATCGGTGACCTTGGACTGCTCCTCTGCCGCACTGGCGATCTGGGTCGCCATATCCTGGATCCGGTCTGCCGACATAACTATCGTCGCAAGCTCGGTCACGGCAAGCTCTGCATCCTGCAATGCCAGCTCACTCAAGTTTTTCCCCTCTCCCATGGTACTCACAGCTTCTGCCGTGGTCTGACGAAGGCGCTCGATCATGCCCTGGATCTCTTTGGTTGAAGCCTGGGTTTTGGACGCCAACCCCCTGACCTCATCCGCAACCACCGCAAACCCCCGACCATGTTCCCCGGCACGAGCGGCCTCAATCGCTGCATTCAGAGCCAACAAATTGGTCTGTTCCGAAATTGTACGGATCACATCGAGAATCGCACCGATCTGTTGACCCTGTTGCTGCAACTCGGCAATCCGCTGTGCCACCACATCTACTTGCACACTCAGCTCACGGATACCACTAGCGGAATTACTCACCACATGCTGACCTCTATGCACCGCTTTGCGGGTCTCATCTACAGCATCAGCGGTAATCTGTGCACTGCTGGAGACGGAATCCGCCGTCGAGGCCATTTCGTGGATGGCTGCTGCAACCAGTTCAATCTCTTCCAATTGTCGATGGCTATTGGACAATCCTTGCTGAGCCAGCTCGGCAGATTGGTGGGCAGCTAGCTGCAAGTCGCGGCCACTTTGTGCCGTATCACTCACAATATGATGAATAGTGCTGACAAACCGGTTGATCCCCTCAGCCAACTCGCCAGTCTGATCTTTACGCATCACATTGAGGCGTTGGGTCAAGTCCCCTCCGGCGGCAGAAAGACGTCTGACCATGCTGGCGGTCTGTTGTACCGGGCGCGAGATGGATCCGGCAGCCCAGGCCAAACCGACAAGACCAAGGAATGCCACCACGATCCCAACCAGCAGTTGCATCCACAAACTCTCGCTGAAATCAGCGGCTCTCGCCTGTTCAGCCTGATCAGCATCTGCAAACAGCGCCGTATCAGCCACCTCAATGATGATCCCCCAGGCTTTAGTGACCCCTTTAAGATGGATTGGCACCAGCACGCGCAACTGACCCGAAACTTGCTGACTACTGGCCTCTCCCTTGTTGAGCAGATCCATCAAGCCAGACTCTTCAAGCCGCCCCCCGATCACATCAGGTTGCGCCGAATCCGCGGCGATGATGCCGTGTGGACTGATGATCCTGACCCGGCTCTGGCCAGAGAACACCTGGCCACTTACCTGTTTGGCCAACTGTTGCAGGTAATTGAGGGAATAGTCGACCCCGACCATCCCCAGATAGCGGCCCTGATCCAGAACGGGCACAACAAAAGAGGTCAACAGCGTCGGTTGGCCATTCACGGTATAAACGGAAGGGTCGACAGCACAGGCGGCCAGGCTCTCCATCGGACAGAGATACCATTCCGATGCCCGGATACCGGTCTTGCTCAAACTCTTGCTGTAGTAGTCGCCCAACGGTTTGATGGTGAACCCGGCTGGACCACGACTCCAGTAGGGGGCAAAGTTGCCAGTGGTCTGGCTATGTACCCCGTCAGTCAAATACGCACTGTCCTGACCATCAAAGGTATTAGGCTCCCAACCACTGTAGATACTGAGAAAGTCGCTGTTCCGTTCAGCAATATCCTTGAGCAAGGCAGTCACGGTAGCCCGGTCCAATGGTCTGGGTTGATGAACATTGCCAGCCAGCATGGCGGCAAGTGTCTCTGCTGTATTAAGGGCTTGTTCAAAGGTGCCTGCAATCTCGCCGGCTTGTTGACCAGCCAGAGCCATTAGCCATCGTCCGGCATCCTGACGTGTTGTCTCACGCATTTCGCCCTGAATACCACCTTGCATAGTCGCAAGAGACAGATAGCTATACCCGACCACACTCAACACGGTAGCCAGTAAAATACAGCCACCAAAAAACATGACCTGATGTTTGATTGAACGAAACACGGCGACTCCAACCTGTAAATGATGCCCTGCTGGTAATGGCAAGCATCTTAAGAGGGGACAGGTTGGTTCCGAAGAGCTACCAGTCAGGATTTTCACACTTTGAGCGTTCGATCACGAACATGAAATATTCGCTTACGAAAATAGAGAAAGTGGTCGATACAGGCTCGCCATCTCTGGCTATCGTCCATAAAAACGCCAGCAATGGCTGCTGGCGTCTCGTTTATTCAGCGTGGCGGTTACAAAACAACCGCCATCTTATCCGCGCAGGCCACCGAGAAACTCGGCCCGGGTATCGGGCTGGGTCTTGAACACCCCGCCGAGGGAGGTGGTGGTGGTATAGGAAGTGGAGTCCATCACTCCGCGTGCCTTGACGCAGTAGTGGGTCGCCTTGATGCTGATAGCCACATCCTTGGTACCGAGCAGGGTCTGCAGCGCCAGCAGGATCTGCTGGGTCAGCCGCTCCTGCACCTGGGGACGGCGGGCAAAGAACTGCACGATGCGGTTGATCTTCGACAGGCCAATTACCTTGCCACGAGGGATATAGGCCACATGGGCCATGCCGTCGATGGTGACGAAGTGGTGTTCGCAGGTGCTGGTGAGGCTGATGTCCCGCACCATGATCATCTCGTCCACCTGCATCTTGTTCTCGATCACCGTCACCTTGGGGAAGGTGGAATAGTCGAGGCCTGAGAAGATCTCGTTGACGTACATCTTGGCGATGCGGTGCGGCGTCTCGGCCAGACTGTCATCGGTCAGATCCAGCCCCAGCGTCTCCATGATGGAGCGCATATGGCCTTCGATCTTCTCCCGCTTCTGCTGGCTGTTCAGCTCGTTGGTGACCAGGGGGGTTTCCAGTCCCTGGGCTTCGAGGGCAGCCCTGACCAGCAAGGCTTCCGGACTTAAGGTTGTCATTATCTTCTCTCCCACGCTCAGGGACTGTGAGGGCAGCTCAAGGAGCAACCCCTTATGTTATGGCGGCGTACAGGGCCGACGGTATCGCTTTAATGGCCCCCACTCGGGATGTAACGGCCATCTGTTATGGCGGCATAGTAAACGGCCATTACCGCCAAGATTCAAGTCAACTTGTGCGTCACCTCATACTTTATGGCCATCTCACCCCGTTTCAGCGCCGATTACCCCGAGAATCCTTGAGATAACCTGCCCATCCCCGGGGATTTTTGTGATAATCCCGCCTTCAATCATAGAAAGAGGTCATGACGATGGGATTTGATACCAGCGGACTACTCCCCTTAAGCGATGCCCTGCAAGGGATGCTGGAACAACTCGCCTGCTGCTGCGACAGCGAGCAACTGCCCCTGCCAAAGGCCCTTGGCCGGGTTCTTGCCAGCGACATCGCCTCTCCCCTCGCCGTGCCCCCCTTCGACAACTCCGCCATGGACGGTTATGCCGTGCGCCTTGCGGATCTCGCCAGCGGCACCCCGCTCATCATGGCGGGCAAGGCGTTTGCCGGTCAGCCCTATCATGGCGAGTGGCCCGCTGGCCACTGCGTGCGGATCATGACCGGCGCCCCGGTCCCCGCAGGCACAGATGCGGTGGTGATGCAGGAAGAAACGCAGGCCGACGGCGATCGGATCACTTTTCTGGCACAACCCGAACCGGGCCAGAATATCCGCCGCACCGGCAGCGATATCGGCAAGGGCGCCTGCGTGCTGCCAGCCGGCACTCGCCTCACCCCAAGAGAGATGCCACTGCTGGCCTCCCTCGGCGTGGCTACCGTCGCGGTGCGCCGACCGCTGAAAGTGGCCATCTTCAGCACTGGCGATGAGCTCAAACCGGTCGGTACCCCGCTTGCCCACGGCGATATCTATGACTCCAACCGATACGGCGTGCGGGCCATGCTGGCGCGCATGGGCTGCAACTGCCTCGACCTTGGCATCATCCCGGACGATCCCGCCCAGCTACGCGCCGCCTTTATCCGCGCCGATGAAGAGGCCGATGTGCTCATCTCCACCGGCGGCGTCTCGGTGGGGGAAGCGGACTTCACCAAACAACTGCTGGACGAGCTCGGCGAGATTGGCTTCTGGAAGCTGGCCATCAAGCCAGGCAAGCCGTTTGCTTTTGGCCGCCTGCCCCATGCATGGTTCTTCGGCCTGCCGGGCAACCCTGTCTCCGCCATGGTCACCTTCGATCAGCTGGTGCAACCGGCGCTGGCCAAGCTGGCGGGCCAGCACTTCGAGCGCCCGCTCCAGCTACAAGCCATTGCGGCCGAGCCACTCAAAAAGAGCCCGGGCCGACTCGACTTCCAGCGCGGCATTCTGAGTCAGGGACCAAACGGCCTCGAGGTGCGCAGCACCGGCTCGCAGGACTCCGCCGTGTTCAGCTCCCTGTCGCGAGCCAACTGCTACATCGTTCTTGAACGGGAACGGGGCCGCGTCGCCGCGGGCGAGACGGTGACCGTGGAGCCATTCGGGGGATTGCTGCTGTGAGCGAGATCCTGAGCGACGCCGAACTGCTGCGCTACAACCGCCAGATCATCCTCAAATCCTTCGACTTCGAGGGACAGGAGGCGCTCAAGCAGGCCCGTGTGCTGGTGATCGGCGCCGGTGGCCTTGGTTGCGCCGCCAGCCAGTATCTGGCGGTGGCCGGGGTTGGCCAGCTCACCCTGGTCGATTTCGACAAGGTGGAGCTCTCCAATCTGCAGCGTCAGGTGCTACACAACGATGAGCGCATCGGTCACTACAAGGTGGACTCAGCAGCGCAGTCGCTTCGTGCCCTCAATCCCTGGCTCAACGTGGAGACCCACGCTGCCGTGGCCGATGAGGCGCTGCTCGATACCCTGCTGCCCCTGCACCAGCTGGTGCTCGATTGCACCGACAACCTGGCCATTCGCAACCAGCTCAACCAAAAGGCACGCCGACACAGGGTTCCGCTGGTCAGTGGCGCCGCCATCCGGCTGGAGGGTCAGCTCTGCAGCTTTACCTGGCAGGAAGATGAACCCTGCTACGCCTGCCTCAGCGCCCTGTTTGGCGAACAGGCCCTCACCTGTGTCGAAGCCGGTGTACTCGCCCCCGTTGTGGGTCTGGTGGGCAGCCTGCAAGCACTTGAAGCCATCAAGATCCTGGCCAGCATGGGCAAAAGCTACAGCGGCCGCCTGCTGATGATCGACGGCCTCGGTGGCACCTTCCGCGAGATGAAGCTGCCCAAACGCCCCGACTGCCCCGTCTGCTCCCATCCTTGACGCAAACGGGATCAAAAAAGCCGAACCCTGTGGTTCGGCTTTTTTATTTCGATTTAGCAACGGTATCGGGTATCAGAAGATCCCCTTGGCTTTGACCTTTTTCATATTGGCCACCTGACTCGAGAGATCCTCTATCAAAGGTTCTGCCTCTGTGCCGACAACACTCTGTCGAGCGGGGGAACTGGCCAGTCGCTGGATCAATCTGTGCTGCTCGCGGATCAGCCGGGATTGCTCTTCCAGTTGGCGAGAGAGCAGCTGGATACTGCTGGCAAGGGGAGCCAGATCCTGCTCGGCCCCTGCTGATGGCAGCTTGCCAGCGATGGCTTCGGCCAGCTGGTCATGATCCAGCGCAGCAGGCAGCCCCTGCCTGAGTTCATCCCACATCTCGCTGGGTTGCTGCTCGCCGAGCCTGCTGACAATCTCGTCCACCAGTGAAGTGGTATCACTCTGTCCCAGCTGTGGAGCCAGTCTGGCCACAATCTCGTCGATCATCACATCTGCGGCAGGCTGCGCCTCGCCAGCGACCTCACCCAGATTGAAACCACAGCTGGCAAAGGCATGACGCAGGGTCGTCATGCTCACCTGCTCCGGCCCCAGCGCATTGGCAATCGCTTTGCAGAGGTTGGGCGCCAGCACGTACATGAACATACCGGAGAGGTAGATATCCTTGTGGAAACGGCTCTTGGAGAAGTCAAACTCCTCGGTGCCCTCCTGGATCTTTCGCGCCCGTTGATACCAGTTCTGCAATACCCCGACCGCATAGCGATCAGACTCCAGCGCACCCGGATCCATGTAGATGGAGAAGGTCATGCGCTTGAGTTGACTACTCATCGTCAACCTCGGCCATCACAGGCGCTTCGCGATAGACTTCATCCTCTTCCGTGGTGTAGAGGCAGATTTCACGAGCCAGCGCGGACTGGGCATCGTCCAACAGCTCGACACGGTCACCCAGGGTGGGATAGGCCGCCTTGATCGCATCATAAATCAGAGATGCGCCGCCACCGACCAGATAGACACGGTTCGGGTTCTTGGCGAACTTCTTCGCTTCATGCGCAACCTGAGTGCCCAGCTCGTCAATCTTGTTTTGCATCTTCTCGAGGATCTTGGGGATCTGGCTCTCATCGTTGACCACATCGCGTACAAAGCTCATGTCGTGACGACGTTTGATAAACTCGTTGGCCACCAGATAGCTGGAGTCGCTGTCTGCTGCGGCCAGCGCCTTGCGAGTAGCGTCGGTCACCATGGAGACACCGATCTCGTTGTTACCGTAGACATCGGAGACATCATCAAACTCACCGACGATGATCCCCATATCCAGAGTGGTGCCGCCACAGTCGATCACCAGAGTCTTGGTGAACTCGTTGCAGCCTGAACCAATCAGACGGGAGAGCGCAGCAGGCAGACTCTCCGGCATCACTTCGACACTGACGATATTGAACAGCTCGCCCTTGTTAAGGGTGATCGGACGCATCAGGTTGCGGCGTTTCTTCTCGATCTTCTCTTCGTTACGCTGGCAATCATCCGGGTTGTAAAACTCGGTGATGGGAAGGGTCACGGTGATGGCAACATCGCACGGCTTCACACCGGTCTGCAACAGGGCATGATGCACGGAGAGCAGGTTGAGATCGTCGTACTGGTACTCCACATGGGTGGTGGCCAGAGACTTGTCGGAGGTCGCGTCGTAGGTGTACTTGGTGTTACCTATCTCGTAGTTGTAGATCTTCTTGTCTTTACGCAATGCGGCGCTCTTCCAGTCCTTGCGAAAGGAGTTGGGAGAGATGATGGTCTTGAGCACCTTGTTCTCAATCCAGCTCACCTTGACGTTAGTCGAGCCATCATCGATGGCCATTTTCATTACTTCAGACATGAGGAAACACCTGTTAATAGATCAGAAATGGGTCCGATTGCCTTGCCTTATGCCTTTGGCAAGGCGATCGAACCAATACATACACGGGGTAAAAGGGCGACAAGTTTAATGGGTTTCTAAAATCCGGTGAAGCAAATGATTAAATCCGGAAGGATCTTCCGCGGGCCAGGCGTGGTGGCCGTTGGGGGTGTGGATGGTGGCGTTGGGCAGGGCGGCAAACTGCTCTACCCGTTTGGCCAGCGGCAGGTAGTCGTGACTGGTGGAGATGATGGCCACCGGCTGCCAGATGGAGCCGAGCCGGGCGCGTACCGACCAGCCGGGTAGTGCCTCCAGCAGCGCCTTGTAGGTTTTCTTTTTATTGCGCACGAAACGCAGTCGGAAGGTGTGGCGCACCTGTGCCAGATCCGGGCCCGGGAAGAGCTCGCGTCCCAGCCACCAGGCGAGCGGGCGCATGCCAAACCAGCGCAGCCACTTGAGGCGCTGGGCGTAACGCTCCTGCTCTTTGGGGGTCTCCAGCAGAAACTCGCTAAAACCGTTGACCAGCACCAGCCCCTGCACCTTGTGGGGCAGTTGCAGCGCCAGCTCCAGCGCGACCATGGCCCCCAGCGACAATCCCACGACCCAGGCGGGTTCTGGCTGTGCATCGAGCCAGTTCACCACATCGGCTGCCAGGGTCGCCACATCGAACGGCCCCTCCTGCATGCTCTGGCCGTGGCCGCGCAAGTCCAGCGCCACCACCCGGTACTGTTCGGAAAACCGTTCGATCTGCGCCTGCCAGTCAAGGCTGGAGGAGCCCAGCCCATGCAGCAGCAACAGCAAGGGGCCCTCCCCCGCACTGCGCAGGGCAAGACCGTTGAATTTCATCACCTGATTGCGGCGCATCAGTGTATTGCCTCTCGACTCATCACCTGAACCATCTCTTGTTGTTATGTTGCCCGTGGCCATCCTGCCACGTTATCAGCACGGCGCCCAATCAGCCTTCGCTGACCAGACTCACCGCCTTGATATAAGCGTAGATCTGCTGCTCCGGCGCCAGCGCCAGCCGCCTGGCGGAGCGGCTGGTGATCCGGGCCAGCAGTATCTGCTCACCCAGCGCCAACTGCAACAGGGTCTGGCCGGGGCGCACCTCGCGCACCGCCAGCAGACGGGTGACGAGACAGTTAGAGAGACTGGAGTGCTCGATGGGTGCCGTGGCAATCACCACATCCCGCCCGGCCACCTTGATCTGCAAGGGGCCGCTCTCGTCCGGCACATGGCTCATGGTGACCCGCAGCTGCTGCTCACCGAGCTGCAGGGTCGCCATCTGCTCGTCATCATCGTAGTGAGAGAGGGTCGCATCCAGCATCACTCCGGCATCGTCACGGCTGGCGAGCGAGAGATCAGTGCGGGCGAAGATCTCGCTCGGCCGGCCTTGCGCCTCGACCCTGCCACTTTCCAGCAGCACCAGCTGATCGCAGAGCAGGCTCACCTCCTCCATGGCGTGGCTGACGAAGATCATCGGGATGCCGCTCTCCTGCTGCAACCCCTTGAGCACATGGGCCTGATGGATGCGGCTGCGCCGATCGAGCGCAGAAAAAGGCTCATCGAGCAGCAGCAGATCGGGCTCGGCCAGCAGCGCCCGCCCCAACGCAACCCGCTGGCGTTGGCCACCCGACAAAGCATGGGCAGGCTGCCCCAGCAACTCGGCAAAACCGAGCCGCGCCGCCAGCGCTTCGGGCTGCCAGCGCCCTCGCCCCTTGCGGGCCGCCAGTTGCAGATTGCCGAGCACCGTCAGATGGGGAAAGAGGCGCGAGTCCTGAAACACCAGCCCAATCCGGCGCGCTTCGGGCTGCAGTTCTGCGCACTCTCGATCGCGCCACCGCAAGCGATCCCCGCTTCGGCGATCGAGCCCGGCGATGATGCGCAGCAGGGTGCTCTTGCCGCAGCCGGAGGGGCCAAACAGGCCGAGGATCCCACCCAGTTCGAGGGTCAGTGCGCAATCGAGGGTAAAGGGGCCAAACTCACGCCGGGCATGGAGGTTCAGGACATGGCGGGGTGGCTCGTTCACTGACGGCATAGTGGCGGGTTTGTTCATCCAAACACTCTCCGCTGTCTACGCTGCAACACCCCGTAGACCAGCACCAGCATCACCAGCGAGAAGACCATCAGGCCGCCCGCCAGATAGTGGGCTTGTCGGTAATCCATCGCCTCCACATGATCAAACAGGGCAATCGAGAGCACCTGGGTCTCGCCGGGGATATTGCCGCCAATCATCAGCACCACGCCAAACTCCCCCAATGTATGGGCAAAGCCGAGGGCCGCCGCCATCACGAAGCTGGGCAGGGTCATCGGCAAGATGATGTGGAAGAAGCGCTCCAGCGGGCCAAGCCCCAGGGTAGCGGCAGCTTCCAGCTCCTTGTTGCCCATGTTGACGAAGGCGGAGGTGAGCGGCTGCACCACGAACGGCAGCGAATAGAGGATGGAGGCAAACAGCAGGCCGAGAAAACTGAAGGCGAGCGGGGCGCCAAAGGTGTCGCGCCACCAGGCGCCGAAACCATATTCGGGGGAGAAGGCGAGCAGCAGATAAAAACCCAGTACCGTGGGAGGCAGCACCAACGGCAGTGCCACCAGCGCCTCCACCAGCGGCCGCAGCCGGTTCTGACTGCGCGACAGCCACCAGGCCAGCGGCGGTGCCAGCAACAGCAAAATCGCTGTGGTGCAGGCCGCAAGCTTCAGGGTGAGCCAGACCGCCAGCAGATCCCCTTCACTCATTGCCGACCTCCCGGTTGATAAATGCCCCCAACAGCATGGTATCCATCCTTATTGCAAAGAGTGGCCGACCCGAAGGCCGACCACTCAGGGTATCGCATCAGGCCCATCCCCTTATTGGGGCAAGGCATAACCAGCTGTCTTGATCTGCGCCTGACCCGGCCCCTTGAGCCAGGCCACCAGCGCCTCGACCGCGGCGCCTTTCTTCAATACCAGCCCCTGCTGTTCGATGGGCGGATAGAAGTCGGCAGGCACTGCCCAGGCTTCGGCGGTCTTGCCCGCTTCCACCAGATTGGCCCAGGCGACAAAGCCCAGCTCGGCATTGCCGGTGTCGACAAATTGCCAGGTCTGGCCGATGTTGGCGCCGGTCAGCAACCGGTACTGCTTGGGATCGATTTTGAGATGGGTGAGGGTCGCCATGGCGGCAGCACCATAGGGGGCGGTACGGGCATTGGCGATGGCGAGGTTGCCTTTCCAGCTGCGCAGGGTCGCCTCGTCAGGGGCCGGCCCTCCTTTCTTCCAGAGCCCCAGCTGGCCGATGGCGTAGGTGAAGCGATCGCTCCCCTTGCCCTCTTTTTCCAGCTTCTCGGGGGTCGCCGCATCGGCGGAGAGGAAGAGATCGAACGGTGCGCCGTGACTGATCTGGGTGTAGAGCACTCCGGTGGCGGCAGACGAGATGGCCAGGGTGTGGCCGGTCTTGGCGGTAAACTCCTTGCCAATACGCTCGATGGTTCCCTTGAAGTTGGCAGCCACAGCCACCTTCACTTCATCAGCCTGCACGGCGCCGGTATGCAAGGTGGCGGCGCAGACACCGGCGATGACAACAGATAACAGCGGTTTCATTCCCTTTCTCCTGATGGGGCCCGCACATCCGCGCCCCTATGGCGGGGCCGTGGTTCCCGTTGAACCTGCGCCCCTCGTGATGAACAGGTCAGGCTTGCCAGCGGGCAGCGGCGGCGTTGTCGCTCTCCTTGGCCTCGACCCAGCGTTGCACACCCTCGGCGGTCAGCTCTTTTTTCCAGAACGGCGCCCGGGTTTTCAAGAAATCCATGATGAAGTGACAGGCGTCAAAGGCGGCGTCGCGGTGGGCACTGCTCACCGCCACCAGCACGATCTGATCGCCAAGCCACAACTCGCCGATACGATGAATGAGGGTACACTCCTGCAGCGGCCAGCGGCGGCGGGCCTCCTGCACGATATCGGCCAGCGCCTTCTCGGTCATACCGGGGTAATGCTCGAGGGCCAGCCCCTTCACCTCCTCCCCCTGATTGAAGTCGCGCACCTTGCCAACAAAAGTGACGATGGCGCCACTGTCGGGGCGGGTGGCGAGGCGGGCATATTCGTCCGCCAGCGAGAAATCCTCCCGCTGCACCACAATGCGATCTGTGATGGCTACGTCGCTCATCCTTAACCTCCGGTCGTTACTGGAGGGGCAGGGAAGAAGGCCACTTCGTCGCCACCACACAGCTCAGTGGTGCGATCCACGATTATTATCTCGCTCATCCTTAACCTCCGGTCACCGGCGGGAAGAAGGCCACCTCATCGCCATCATTGATGGGGGTATCGAGGGGCGCCAGGGTCTGGTTGACCGCCACCAGCAGCTTGCCAGCTTCCAGCGCCAGCGCCCACTTGTCGCCGCGTTCACAGAGCGCCGAGCGCAGTTGTTCGGCAGTGGCGTAGTCGCACGGCAGGCTCAGCTCATCGCAGGCCACCAGCTCTCTTACTTGCGCAAAAAACAGTACCTTGATCATGCTTGCTCCCCGCTATTTGACCCCAGCTGGAAATGGCCGGACTTGCCGCCCTTTTTCTCTACCAGCCGCACCTGCTCGATCACCATGTCCTTTTGCACTGCCTTGCACATGTCGTAGATGGTCAGCGCCGCTACCGACGCGGCGGTCAGCGCCTCCATCTCCACCCCGGTCTTGCCGGAGAGCTTGCAGAGGGTGCGGATATGCACCCGATTCTGCTCGGCCAGCGGCACTATCTCCACCTCGACTTTGGTCAAGGCCAGCGGATGGCAGAGGGGGATAAGATCGGCGGTCTTCTTGGCGGCCATGATGCCGGCGATGCGGGCGGTGGCGAACACGTCCCCCTTGTGGTGCTGGCCGCTCAGGATCAGCGCCAGCGTCTCGGGGGCCATGGCAACAAACGCCTCGGCACGGGCTTCACGCTCGGTTACCTGCTTGTCGGTCACATCCACCATATAGGCTTCGCCGCTCTGGTTCAGATGCGTCAGGTTGGGCTGGGTCTGCTTGGTATCGGTCTGGTTCATCACTTGCTCTCAGAGGTGGGAGACAAAGTTGCACGGCTTGGTGCGGGCATCGAGCTGATCGCGGATCAGTTGCTCCCAACCCAGCTGACAGGCGCCGGTGGAGCCGGGCAGACAGCAGATCAGGGTGCGATTGGCGAGTCCCGCCAGCGCACGGCTCTGCATGGCGGAGCCTTTAATCTCGGCAAAAGAGAGCTGACGGAACATCTCGCCAAAACCCTGTACGGTGCGCTCGAACAGCACACCAACCGCTTCCGGTACCCGGTTCTGTTCATTGAAGCCGGTACCGCCGTTAATCAGTACCACCTGCACCCCCTCATCGGCGATCCACTCGCTCACCCGCGCGCGGATGCGAAACAGGTTGTCCGGGCAGAGTGCCCGATCGGCCAGCTGATGGCCCGCGTCGGTAAGGGCCGAGACCAGATAGTCACCCGAGCTGTCATCGGCGGTGGTGAGGCTGTCGGAGACCGTCAGCACGGCGATCTTGAGGGGGATAAATGCGTTGTTTTTCTGTCCCATCGGGCAGCTCCTTGTGGCTATGGGCCGTCAACGAGGCAGGAAGAGAAGGGGTATGAGAGGCCAGCTGTCAGGGCGCAAAAACTGACGCAGACAGGAGTGACCAACTTGCTCAAGCGTGTGACGGCGGGCTGATTCTATCAAAGGTTTCACGAGATATGGGATTTAAAAGACACACAAATCTGATGCTTGTCCCAGATATGAACAAAACGCAGGCCGGGGAAAACCGGCCTGTCGTCGCAGGATCAGAAACCTTTCACCCCAGTCATGTCGGGCAGCTGGTGAGCAATCCCCTTGTGACAGTCGATGCAGGTGCCCTGCCCCTCCTTGCCGAGGTTGGCCGAGTGCATCTTGGCGGCACGCTGCCCCTGCAGGGAGAAGTCCATGTACTCGAAGTTGTGGCAGTTACGGCACTCGCGCGAATCGGTCTCTTTCATCCGCTGCCACTCCCGCTCCGCCATCTCGCGCCGGTGCGACTCGAACTTCTCGCGGGTGTCCACCTTGCCGGTGATCATGCCCCACAGCTCCTTGGAAGCCTGCACCTTGCGGATGATCTTGTAGGTCCACTCGTGCGGTACATGGCAATCCGGGCAGCTGGCCCGCACGCCGGAGCGGTTGGCATAGTGGATGGTGTCGCGGTACTCCTCGAACACGTTGTCCTTCATCTCGTGACAGCTGGTGCAGAAGGCCTCGGTGTTGGATGCTTCCATGGCAGTGTTGAAGCCACCCCAGAAAATCACGCCACCGAAGAAGCCCATCAGCAGGATGACCCAGAGAGCCGCCTTCGACGGTGACTTGAAGGTGGTCCACAGACGCTGGATAAAGCCGGGTAATTTCATCTATGGATTCCTCAGTTCAGCGCTTCAACCGGTTTAAACGTATTTTCCACCAGCGGCTTGGCATCCGCTTGCGGTACATGGCACTGCAGGCAGAAGTAGCGACGCGGCGACACTTCACCCAGGGTCAGGCCGTCGCGGGTCTCGAAGTGAGTCGGACTGATCTTGGGGGCCTTCATGGCACTGGCATTCTTGAAGCTGTGGCAAGCCAGGCACTTGTTGACCTTGGTATCCACCTCGTAGTTGCGAATGTCGTGGGGGATCAGCGGCGGCTGATGCATGTACTGGCGATCGTAGGGCGCGCCATCCTTGCGGAAGTTTTTCAGGGGCGCGGCGGTGGCATCGGTCACCAGATCGGTGGCGCCACGCTCGGACTTGAGGCCACCGGTACTGTTGGTGATCTCGGGGACTGCCGCCATCAAGGAACCTGCCATCAGACAGGCCAGCATTGCTCCAATCAGCTTCTTCATTATGTGTTCTCCGACGTTTTCTCTGCCTTGACGGCAAAACCTACAGTGATTTCAAAAACTTGCTCCGCGCAGACATCGATGCAACGGCCGCAGTTGGTACACTCCTGAGCCACAATCAAGGGCCCGTGACCACGCTTGGCACCGTGAACGGGGCCGCGCAGGATGGGACGTTCCGGGCAGACCGCATAACAATCCATGCAGTTGCTGCACCGCTCGCGCCCCTTGGCAGAAATCTTGATGAACCCGACCCGGTTGACCAGGGCATAGAAGGCCCCCACCGGACAGAGGTGACCGCACCAGCCCCGCTCCACCACGAAGAGGTCGAACAGGAACAGCGCCGCCAGCAAGGCCCAACCCGCCCCCATGCCAAACAGCAGGCCGCGCAGGGTGAGCGACACCGGATTGACCAGCTCCCACACCAGCACGCCAGCGATGGCCGGTGCCACCAGCACCATGGCCAGCAGCCAGTAGCGGGTGGTGCGGCTGAACTGACCGTTGCCCTTGAGGCCAAGTCGCCCCCTGAGCCAGGCCGCAGCATCGGTGACCAAGTTGACCGGACAGACCCAGGAGCAGAACACTCGCCCCCCGACCAGCCAGTAACCCAGCAGCACGATGGCTGCCCCCAACCAGAGGGTGGGGATGGGCCAGTGGCCCGCCGCCAACGACTGCAGCAGGGTCAGCGGATCCGTGAGCGGCACCGTCTCCAGCAGCAGCGAGCTGGAGAGGTTGCCCTTGAGGATCCAGATACCCGCCAGCGGCCCCAGCAGGAACAGCGTCAGCACACCGAACTGGCAGAGCCGGCGCAGCAGCAAGAAGCGGTGTGACCGCCACCAGCCCAGCCTGGCCGTGGCTTCGGCTCCCGGATAACGACTCATAGCCCCTCCGGTTTGCGGGTCGGCAGAGTGAGCCTGTCGCCGATGAGCGATTTGCCCGCCTTCGCCTTCTCTTCCCACCCGAGCCGGTAGTGGTGACCAATCTCCCCCTTGGCGAGCTGGCGAGGCACCACCTTGATGGCCGCCTCCTCCAGCACGCAGGCGTGCTCGCACTTGCCACAACCGGTGCAGACATCGCTGTGCACTGTGGGCAGGAACATGGCGTGCTTGCCGGTGCGCTGGTTGTGCTGCAGCTCCAGGGTGATCGCCTTGTCGATGAGCGGGCAGACCCGGTAGCAAACGTCGCAGCGCAGCCCCAGGTAGTTGAGGCAAGTCTCGTGATCGATCAGCACAGCCACTCCCATCCGCGCCTGATCGATGTCGGTCATGGTCTGATCCAGCGCCCCGCTCGGGCAGGCCACCACGCAGGGGATGTCGTCACACATCTCGCACGGGACGGCGCGCGCCTTGAAGTAGGGGGTGCCGGTGGTCACGGGTTCAAACAGCCGGGCGAGCTTGAGAGTGTCGTAGGGGCAGGCCTCGACGCAGAGTCCACAGCGCACGCAGGCGCCGAGAAACTCGGCCTCGTCGAGGGCCGCCGGCGGGCGCAGCGCCTGGGCAGGCACGGCCTGCTCCTGCTGGCGCGCCATGCCGCCGAGCCCCACGCCAAGCAGGCCGACACCGCAGGCCCCCTTGGCCATGTCGGCCAGAAACTGGCGCCGACTACGACTCATCTCGCGTTCCCCCGCCTCAGGCCTTCATCACCTTGACGGCGCACTTCTTGTAATCGGTCTCTTTCGAGAGCGGATCGGTGGCGTCCAGGGTCAGCTTGTTGACCAGCTGGCTCGCATCAAAGAAGGGCATGAAGACCAGTCCTTTCGGCGGACGGTTGCGACCACGGGTCTCGACCCGGGTCTTCACCTCGCCACGGCGGGAGGAGACGATCACCTCTTCACCACGGCGCACGCCGCGAGCCTTGGCATCGTCCGGGTGCATGAACAGCACCGCATCCGGGAAGGCGCGATAGAGCTCGGGCACCCGACGGGTCATGGTGCCGGTATGCCAGTGTTCCAGTACGCGACCGGTGGAGAGCCACAGGTCGTACTCTTTATCGGGCGACTCGGCGGCGGGCTCGAACGGCAGGGCGAAGATGACCGCCTTGCCGTCTGGTTTGCCGTAGAAACGCACCCCTTCGCCCGCTTTCACATAAGGGTCGAACCCTTCGCGATAGCGCCACAGGGTCTCTTTGCCATCTACCACAGGCCAGCGCAGACCACGGGCTTCGTGGTACTGATCGAACGGCGCCAGATCGTGACCGTGGCCACGACCGAAGGTGGCGTACTCCTCGAACAAGCCCTTCTGGACGTAGAACCCGAAGTGTTCGGCTTCGTCGTTCAGCATCCCCTTGCTCTGCTCTTTCGGGAACTGGTTGACCTGACCGTTGGCATAGAGCACGTCGAACAGGGTTTTGCCCTTCACTTCCGGCATCTTGGCAATCAGCTCAGCCGGCCACACTTCCTCAACCTTGAAGCGCTTGGAGAACTCCATCAGCTGCCACAAGTCGGACTTGGCCCCTTCCGGCGCTTTCACCTGCTGGTGCCAGAACTGGGTGCGGCGCTCGGCGTTGCCGTAGGCCCCCTCTTTCTCCACCCACATGGCGGTAGGCAGAATGAGGTCAGCGGCCTGGGCAGTGACGGTCGGGTACGGGTCAGAGACCACGATGAAGTTGCGCGGATCGCGATAGCCAGGCAGGCGATCGGTATTCATGTTGGGGCCAGCCTGCATGTTGTTGTTGCACATCACCCAGTAGGCGTTGAGCTTGCCATCTTTGAGCATGCGATCCTGCAGCACGGCGTGGAAACCCACCTTGTCGGGAATGGTCCCTTCTGGCAGTTTCCAGATCTTCTCGGCAATGGCGCGGTGCTTGGGCTCGGTCACCACCATGTCGGCGGGCAGACGGTGGGCAAAGGTACCCACTTCACGCGCGGTGCCACAGGCAGAGGGCTGGCCGGTCAGTGAGAAAGGACCATTACCCGGCTCGGAGATCTTGCCGGTCAGCAGGTGGATGTTGTAGCAGAGGTTGTTGGCCCAGACGCCACGGGTATGCTGGTTGAAACCCATGGTCCAGTAGGAGACCACCTTCTTGCTCGGGTCAGCATAGAGCTTGGCCAGCTTTTCCAGCTTCTCTTTGGAGACGCCGGAGAGCTTGGAGACCGACTCCACATCGTAATCCGCCACGAACTTGGCAAACTCCTCGAAGGTCATCGGAGTGGCATCGCCGCTGTCCGGGTTCTTCGCTTTCTGCTGCAGCGGATCGGTCGGGCGCAGGCCGTAACCGATGTCGGTGGCCCCCTTCTTGAACACGGTGTGCTTGTTGACGAAGTCCCAGTTCACCTTGTCATTCTGGATGATGTAGTTGGCGACATAGTTGAGGATCGCCAGATCGGTCTGCGGGGTGAACACCATGCCGTTGTCCGCCAGCTCGAAGCTGCGGTGCTCGAAGGTCGAGAGCACGTGCACCTGCACATCCGGGTTGGAGAGACGGCGATCGGACATCCGCGACCAGAGGATGGGGTGCATCTCGGCCATGTTGGAGCCCCACAGCACGAATGCATCGGCCTGCTCGATATCGTCGTAGCAACCCATCGGTTCGTCCATACCGAAGGTACGCATGAAGCCAACGACCGCAGAGGCCATGCAGTGACGAGCGTTGGGGTCAATGTTGTTGGAGCGGAAACCGGCCTTCATCAGCTTGGCGGCGGCATAGCCTTCCCAGACGGTCCACTGGCCGGAGCCGAACATGCCGACGGCGGTCGGCCCCTTCTCTTTCAGGGTCGCCTTGAACTTCTCGGCCATGATGTCGAACGCCTGATCCCAGCTGATGGGGGCAAAGTCGCCATCCTTGTCGAACTGGCCGTTCTTCATCCGCAGCATCGGCTGGGTCAGGCGATCCTGGCCGTACATGATCTTGGAGAGGAAGTAGCCCTTGATGCAGTTGAGGCCACGGTTGACCGGTGCATCGGGGTCGCCCTGAGTCGCCACGACCCGCCCATCCTGAGAGCCCACCAGCACGGAGCAGCCGGTACCGCAGAAGCGGCAGGGAGCCTTATCCCAATGGATGGCCGTCTTGTCGGTACTGGTGATGAGATTGGCTGCCAGCGTGGGGGCACTGACACCGGCCACGGCAGCGGCAGCTGCCACCGCGTTGGCCTTCATAAAGTCGCGTCGACTCAGCTTCATGGCATATCCTCACATTGCTTATCGCGTAATAGTTGTCGAATCTGTCGAACGGGAGCCAGCCATCAGCGGCAGAGGGCATGCCCGGCATCCCATCACTCTTTTCAGTGACCGCCCAGTTCATCGAACTGGTGGTAAATCAGGGCGGCAGAGAGCACACCCGGCATCGCCTGTATCGCATCAATGGCCGCCATGATCGGCCGCTGGCTCGGACCTTCCAGGGTCACGACCAGCTTGCCCTCGTCACTGACGGCGTGGATCTCGGCCCCTTCAAGGGCGCCAATCTGCTCGGCGAGCTGATGGCGCAAAGGGGGCTGGGTCAGCACCACCAGACTCGATACATGGAACTCCTGATCCATTGTGGTTTCTGTGTCACACGGCTTCTGACTCATTCTGACTCCTGCTTGAGGGGGGGCTGACTCGCACCACCGGATGGGGCGGCTCGCCCGTCGACCTTGATGCTGCCAACTGGACAATCCTGCATACAGGCGCCGCAGCCATTACAGCGATCCGGCTCGACCGTCGGGGTGGGCACACGCCCCAGCACCGGAATAAAACGAATGGCATTGGGCTCACAGCTGTCCTGACAGCGCTGGCAGAACACCTGACCATTGGCCAGACAGTTGGCCTCGATATGGGCCTTGTAGTGCCAGGGGGACTCGCTGGTCGGGCGAAACACAGGCGCCTTGCAGACCGTGACGCACTCGGTGCAGAAGGTGCATTCGCCACGCTGGAAATCAACCACCGGAAAACCGCCCTCGCCATTCACCAGGATCTGCTCCGGACAGGCCGCCAGACACTCCCCGCAGCGGGTGCAGTCGGCGACAAATGCCGACCAGTTGACTGACCAGGGCAACTGCACCGGCGGTTCGGCGGTTTTCAGCCGCCCCCGGAACAGGCCGCGGCGGGCAAGATCGATCTCATCCGGCATGTTGACTCCTGTTCTGGTGAAAAAGGGGACAGTACGAGTCCATGATTGGCATTCTTGATACCAATTATAAGAGTGGGTGTATATTGCGGCCCTGACAAGGTAAGGGATATACCACCAGGGAGATAAACAGGGGGGATTCTTGCGCCAGATCAAAGCCTTGCAGCGCAATAAAAATGGAGGTATCGGTTAAAATACCTCCATGTGAGGATTGCTATTTAATCGTTGGCGATTTTTTGCGTTTATCCACCGATCGAGGCGAGATGAGGAGTGATGCCGGCATTGCCTTCATGAAGCCGATGGGTGGCACTCTTGCCCGCCAGTGCCGCGCGAATGCGCTGTTGCAGCTCATCGGATTGCCCATCTGCGCCGAGCAGATCCCGCAAGTCGAAGCCGTTGTCGCCAAACAGGCACAGATGCAGCTTCCCCTGCGAGGAGACCCGCAGCCGGTTGCAACCGGCACAGAAATCCTTGCTATAGGGCATGATGAGCCCCACCCCACCTTGCGAATCGGGGTGCATAAAGACCTGCGCCGGACCATCATCCGTGCCCCGTAACTGCTGCACCCAACCGCTCTCCAGCAAGCGCTGTTTGATCTGTTCGCCGCTGACATGGTGGTCACGAAACAGCGTATCCATCTCGCCGGTCTGCATCAGCTCGATAAAGCGCAGCTCGATAGGCTTGTGCCTGATCCAGCCCAGAAAGGCATCGAGCTGGTAGTCGTTGAGCCCCTTGAGCAGCACCGCATTGATCTTCACCGATTTGAAACCGGCGGCCAGTGCTGCTTCGATCCCCTCCATCACCTCGGCCAGCTTGTTCTCACCGGTGATCTGGTGAAACTGGCGCGGGTCGAGACTGTCGACACTGACATTCAGCGCGTTGAGTCCGGCATCAAACCACTCCTGAGCCCGCTCCTTGAGGCGATAGCCGTTGGTGGTCATGGCGACCTTCTCGATGCCCGGGGTGGTGGCAATCACCTTGACGATCTCGGTGAAATCGCGGCGCAGGGAGGGCTCGCCCCCCGTGATGCGCACCTTGCGGGTGCCCATGGCGGCAAAACCGCTGACCACGCGGCGGATCTCGTCAATCGAGAGAAAGGGTTGACGCCCCGCTTTGTGACCTTCCGGGGGGCGATAGCCGTCAGGCAAGCAATAGGTGCAACGGAAGTTGCACACATCAGTCACTGACAGACGCAAATAGTAAAAACGACGGGAAAAACCATCTTCAAGTGGCAACATAAACACCTTTCCAAATACGGGAGGCCAGGGCATTTCTTTCCTGACCCTTACAGCTCGAACGTCGGCTGACGGCTGGTTTCCCCCTATCGCTAGGACTTAGGCAAAACCGCTCGGAGTTCATCTAGTTTTTCGATGCTAACACAAGTTGGAGTACACTCCCACGCATCTTGCGGGGTCCTTATCACTATTCAGAGGTGCGCATCAGTATGGGAAAACGGTTCAGGGTCCATTCGGTCAGCAGTGCCATCGGCCGCGCCATGGTGTTGATCCTCTTCATGGCCAGCCTGATCGCGCTGGTCGCCATGGTCACCCTCTTCTACTCGGTACCCGATGCCAAGGCGATCAACCTCTCCGGTTCGCTGCGGATGCAGGCCTACCGGATGGCCTACGAAATCGAGCGGGGCGACAGCGTGCTGGGGCGCCTCTCCCAGTTTGAAGAGACCCTGCACGCCGAAGAGCTGCAGGAGACCCAGCGCTGGATCACTCCTGCCTCCCTGCGTCGCACCTATGGCGAGGTGCTCGGCCAGTGGCAGGTGATGCGCCAGCACATCGAGGATCGTACCCCCAGACGGTACACCGATAACACCGAGCAGTTTGTGGCGGCCATCGACAATTTCGTCAATCAGATGCAGTACCACGTGGAATTCAAGGTGAGGATGCTGGCACTGGCGGAGGGGCTCGGCCTGCTTGCCATTATTACAATCGCCTGGTTCACGGTGCGCTTCACCCGCCAGCAGGTGGTCGCTCCCCTCAACCAGCTGGTCTACTGCGCCCGCCAGATCCAGCGGCAGGATTTCGATCTTAAGCTGCCCGCCCACGGCGAAAACGAGCTGGGGGAGCTGTCGCGCGCCTTCGTCACCATGGCCGACGAGCTGGGCAAGCTCTATCGGGAACTGGAAAACAAGGTGGAAGAGAAAACCGCCAAGCTGCAACAGGCCAACGACACACTCTCATTTCTCTACTCGACCGCCCAGAAGCTGCACGCTGCCCCGCTCAGCACCCGTACCCTCATCAAATTGCTGGACCGCGCCGCCGCCCACCAGCATATCGACCATATCCGGCTGACCCGCTTCGAACACAACGCCATGCCGGTCTACATCTCGGGGCGCACCGGCTGGCCCGGCGATCTCGATGCGGTCGCCAGCTTTTATCTGCAGATGGATGAGCAGGAGTTTGGTCGCCTCGACATCATCAGCCAACACCCCATCGATGAGCGGTTGATTAAAAACTTCACCATGCTGCTGGCTCAAGTGCTGCACAAAGACCAGACCCTGCTGCAGCAGCAGCGCCTTCTGCTGATGGAGGAGCGGGCGGTGATCGCCCGCGAGCTGCACGACTCGCTGGCGCAGGCCCTCTCCTATCTCAAGATCCAGTCCACCCTGCTCAAGCGCTCTTACGCCAAGGGGCAACATGACAAGGCGCAGGAGGCGATGCAGCAGATCGACGAGGGGCTTAGCAATGCCTATACCCAGTTGCGCGAACTGCTCGGTACCTTCCGTCTCACCATTGGCGATGCCAATCTGGGGGAAGCGATCCGCGTCATGCTTGATCAACTGCAACCTCAGACCCAGGCCGAAATCCGGTTCCATTACGGACTGGCCGACAACGACCTGGAGGCGGGCCAGCATATCCACATTTTGCAGCTGATCCGTGAGGCAGTGCTCAATGCCATCAAACATGCCAATGCGCAAGTGATTGATGTTAGCTGTGAGACCCTCGCAAGTGGTAACATTGAGGTTCAGATTTCAGATGACGGTGTCGGGATCGGACTCGCCAGCTCGGCGATCAACCATTACGGGTTGAGCATCATGAACGAGCGCGCCAGCAAACTGCACGGTCTGCTGACCATCAACGAGCAGCAACCACAAGGCACCTGCGTGCATCTGACCTTTCCCACCAGTCTAGCGAGAGACGCCTGATGGACGAGATGAAATACACAGTTCTGGTCGTAGATGACCATCCCCTCATGCGCAAAGGGATTGTGCAGTTGCTGGCTCTGGAAGAGAACATGGAGGTGACCGGTGAAGCCTCCAACGGCACAGATGCCGTGGCGCTGGCCAAAGAGTCCGAGCCGGACCTGATCCTGCTCGACCTCAATATGAAGGGGCTCTCCGGCCTCGATACCCTCAAGGCGCTGCGGGCCGAAGAGATCACCTCCCGGGTGGTGATCCTCACCGTCTCCGATGCCCGTCAGGATGTGGTAGCCCTGCTCAAGGCGGGTGCTGATGGCTACCTGCTCAAAGATACCGAGCCAGATCTGCTGCTGGCCCAGCTGGCCGACGTGATGACCGGCAAGCAGATCCTGAGCGAACCGCTGCGCCCCTATCTCGAAAACATCTACGAGCTGGATCACCTGCAGCAGAAGCTGGAAAGCTTAACGCGTCGCGAAATGCAAATTCTGCGCGAAATTGCAAAAGGCCTCTCCAACAAACAGGTCGCCTCGGTACTCCATATCTCCGAGGGAACGGTCAAGGTTCACGTGAAGAGCCTGCTGAAGAAACTCGAGGCGCAAAGCCGCGTGGAAGCGGCTGTCATGTATCTGGAGCAGCGCAACTAAGCGCCCTCAACCGCCCGAAAAGCCACCCTCCGGTGGCTTTTTTCATTCTCTGGCACAGTCGCTGCATTGTCATATTCAGCAACTACTCAATGGAGGATGGAACATGAAACTACAACCTTTGGCACTGTTCCCCTTGCCTTCCCACATACTGCCGGGCGGCAAGCTTCCTCTGCGTCTGTTCGAGCCACGCCACCTGCAGATGCTCAAGGAGTCATTCATCAACGATCAGGGCTTTGGCATCGTGATGGAAGAGTCGACCACCTCGGGACAATCCGGCCGCATTCTGCCGGTGGGCACCCGGGTCAAGGTGACAGACTTCTACACCCTCAATGATGGCCTGCTGGGTGTGACGGTGCTGGGACTGGAGCGCTTCTGTATCCACGAGATGGAAACAGACGAGATGGGCCTGCGCCGAGCCAAGGTGGAGATGCTGCCCAACTGGCCGAGCACCCACTCAGATTTCAACGACAAGCTGCTGGTCAATCGCCTGCGGGAAGTGTTCGAGCAGTATCCGGAGCTTGATGAGCTCTATCCGGACAAGCGCTTTGAAGATGCCGCCTGGCTCTGCCAACGCTGGCTCGAGATATTGCCGATGCCGATTTACGAAAAGCAGATGCTGATTGCCAAACAAAACAGCGAAGCGGCCCGTAAATTTCTGCATCGCCTGATTTCACAATGACAAAAACAGCGTTGCAAAATGCAATTATTCCAACAATGAAAATGTGAAATTCGCATTTTGCGAGTAAGTAGGAACGCAAAACGCCATAACAAGAGAGAGCCGCTGCGCTAAACGGCCAAAATTGAACACAAAAGAGTCTAAAAAAGTTGGCACAGATTTTTCATATAGATTTGTACAACCCGATTTATCCCGTGCTCTCTTCAGTATTTGCTGAAGAACTGGTCAACCCACAAAGTTGACCATTTTTTTTATCCGCGCGTCGGCAGCCGCTGACCAAAGTGACGCTGCAAACACTCTCTCAGCCGTGACAAGGTGATGGGCTTGGCGAGAAAGTCATCCATCCCCTGCGCCAGACAGCACGCCTTGTCCTCCGCCATCGCATTGGCCGTCAGGGCGACGATAGGCATGGTGCATCCCAACTCACGCAACCGGCGAGTAGCTTCCAGTCCGTCCATCAGGGGCATCCGCATATCCATCAGGATCAGATCCGGGAGCTGCTCATCCACCTGTGCCAGCGCCTCCAGACCATTGGCTGCCAGCCGTACCTTGCCCACCAGTTTTTGCAGCATCAGCGACACCACCAACTGGTTCACCGGGCTGTCCTCCACCACCAGCACATCCAGGGGCAGCAGTGCCGAAGCCCCCTCCTCCCGCTGCGGCTGGCTATGACAAGGCAGCGCCATGCCGGGCAGTTCGAACCAAAAACAGCTTCCCTTGCCCGGCTCGCTCTTCAGGTGGATTTCTCCCCCCATAAGCGACACCAGACGCTTGCTGATGGCAAGACCGAGGCCGGTACCGGAAAAACGCCGGGTGGCCGAGTTGTCGACCTGGGAGAAGGGTTCAAACAGCAGCGCCTGATCCGCATCGGCGATCCCGATCCCGGTGTCGGAGACCGAGATCAGCAACTTCTCATCCTGCCAACCCAGGTGCAGTGTCACCTGCCCCTGCTCGGTAAATTTGAGGGCGTTGTCCAGCAGATTGCCCATCACCTGCGACAGACGCATCGGGTCCCCCTGCAACTCCCGGGGGACGGAGTCATCGACCCGATAAACCAGCGCGATCCCCTTGGCGGCGGCACGGGTTTGCAGCGGCTCGACCAGGGATTGGCAAAGCTGGACGGGCTGCAGGGTCTCGCAGTGAAACACCAGGGTTTGCGACTCGATTTTCGAAAAATCGAGCACGTCGTCGATGATGGTTTGCAGCAATCTGGCCGAGTGGGTGGCATGGCGCAGCAGGCTCTGTTGCTCCGGCGCCAGCTCGGCATGCTGCACCAGATCGAGCATCCCCAACACCGCATTCATGGGCGAGCGGATCTCGTGGGTCATCATGGCCAGAAACTGGGACTTGGCACGGTTGGCCGCTTCGGCCTCATCCCGTGCCCGCGCCAGCTCCTCTTCCCTACGGATCTGGTTGCTGATATCCCGGGCAGTGCCGCGATAACCGATAAACAGACCATCATGGTCAAAGCAGGGCTCGGCGCTCACCTCCATCCAGCAGGGGCCGTGTTGCAGCGCGACCTGCATCCTCACCCCTCGCACCGGCCGGCGCAGCGCCAAAAGCTGCAGGTATTTCTGGGCATCGCAGCTCTGCTTGTTGCAGACGTAGTCATAGAGGGTCGGCCGGGTCGCCTGCGGGGTCATCTCATCCAGATAACCCGGCTCTGAGGCATAACTGAGGCGATGCTCGGCATCTGTCTCCCAGAACCAGTCAGAGGCCATGGCGGCGAAGCTGCGAAAACGGCGTTCGCTGGCCTGCAGCGCCTCGGTTTTTACCGCGACCTGCTCCTGCAAGCGGGCCCGATAGGTGATGTTGACCAGCGCCTGGGCGATAAGCGGACGGCAACGCTCCATGGCGGCCTTGCTGGTGAGATCGAAGGTGCCCGCCCGAGCGTGGCGGCAGATGAGGGTGGCGGTAAAACCGGGGGCCTGCAGCCCGGTCAGCATCACGCTGGCCCAGCCCGGCTCGCTCGCCAGCGGCGCAAGCTCAGGCAGCTGGGCGGGATCGTAAATCACCAGGGTTTCACCCGAGATGGCGCGGGCAAATGCCGGGGTCATGCGCCAACTGCGGGCTGATAGCATTGGCTCGGTACTAAGGTGGGTACTTCCCTGCTCCCCTTCCCAGGCCACCACATCGGCGTGCTCAAAGCCGATAAAGGGTTTGAGCACCTGGATAAGGCTCTCCAGCACCTGCTCCAGCGTCTTGGCATCGGCGAGGGTGGCAACGCCCCCCAGCAGGGTCTGGGACTCGTGACGATACTTGGCCTCGCGCTCGCGGCAACGCATAAGGTCGACCAGCGTGGTCTGCAATTTGTCGCCGAGGGCTTCCAGTTCACTGTTGCCAATCATCTTGTTGCCTGCTCTGTTATGTTCTGCCGACTCAACGGGTCAGGAAAATCACGCTCGATACCATCAGGTTGCCGTGGGCCAGCTCGCCATTGGGCAGCCGCCCCTGCTCGCCGAAGGTAAAGGGGGTGATAAAGGGGATCTTGCCGAGGCGAGCCTGGCTCTGCTCGACAAATTGGCACAACATATCACCTAGCGCCAAACGGCAACCAGCACAAAAGATGATGAGAGCGCCGATAGGCTGCAATTCCACATCGACCCCATACCCTGGCTCGACGCGCATGGCATTGAGGCTGCGCTGCAGCAACCCCTCCTGACTGCTGTACATCAACAGCAGACGCTCCCCTTGCACCACATCGGTAAAGAGCCGCAGCCCGCCCTGTTCGGTCACAGCTTCAGGATGGGAGAGTTTGTAGTAAGGAATGCCATCCAGCGCTCCCACCTGACGAGCCAGCGGGGTGAGCGTGGTCTCCCGCAAAATAGCCCCCACCGGCCAGGGCTGCTCGCGACCGCACCAGCGGGCATAGACCTCGGCAGCAGGCTGGTGATCGATGGTGAGTATCTCCCGCCCGTTGCAGGCTGTGATCTCGCCACTGAATTCGGCAGGCACATAACCGGAGTGAAACTGAAAAGCCAGCTGGCAATCGGGATAGAGCACCGCCAGACCGATGCCATCCTGACTCACCGCCTCATCCCAGCAGAGCTGCCAGTCACCGCTGACACTGCTATCTGCCGCGGATCCACCGACCACCGGCACCGAGGCACCGAGTTCGGCCTCGATACCGGCCAGCAGCCCCTCTTCCTTGCCGGGACTGGCATGAAACAGGATCAACTGGGGCAGCTCGCCCGGCCGACCACAGTCGCTCATGGCTCGGCGCAGCAACTGCCGCACATCCACCCCGTCACCGCTGGCACCGGCTACCCCGAAGGCCCCTTTCTCATCGTACAGAGCAGCAACGGCCAGCCCATATCCGTCTCGGGCGTGGTGTCCCATCTCGGTCATGACACCACCGCAAGAGCTACACCCCAGCAGACGGGTCGTCGGGAACTGGCATTTGAGCGCGTCGCGCAGTATCGCCCCCTCATGGGCTTGGGTAAAATAGAGTAACAGCAGGGAGGGGACCTGATCGGCATGGTGGCGCAGCTGCGCGCAGATATCTTGGGCCGCCAGCGATGAATTCTGGGCGAGGGAGTGAACGGTCAGAAATTTCAACACCATCTCCTTGTTTTATCGAATGGCAGCCTCAAGCAAAAATCATACCTTTATCAAACAATTATCTCGCTTCGCTTGCTAACATAGCGGTCAACTGAGACCAATGACAGGACGCCCATATGTGGCAAAAAAACATCAATGACTTCGATCGGGTCGTTGCCATCGGTGGTGGCCACGGCATGGGACGAGTGCTTTCGTCCCTCTCGTTTCTCGGTCAACGGCTCACCGGCATCGTCGCCACCACAGATGATGGTGGCTCGACCGGACGCCTGCGCAAGAGTCAGGAGTGCATCGCCTGGGGCGATCTGCGCAACTGCCTGAACCAGCTGGTGACCGATCCCAGCATCGGCAGCCTGTTGTTCGAGTACCGCTTTGCCGGCAAAGGCGAGCTGGCGGGCCACAACCTTGGCAACCTTATGCTGCTGGCGCTCGATAATCTCTGTGTCCGTCCTCTTGATGCTATCAAGCTGATCAGTGACATGCTCAAAATCGAGTCACAATTGCTACCCATGTCTGAATTTCCCACCGATCTCTGCGCCCATATGGAGTGTGGCACCCAGATCCTGGGAGAGGTATCCATCGATCAACTGGCAACCCCTCCCCTCTCCCTCGGCCTGATGCCGGAGGTGCAAGCGACCCGGGAAGCGGTGCTGGCATTGCAACAGGCGGACATGATCATTCTGGGGCCGGGCAGTTTCCTCACCTCCATCATGCCGCCATTGCTGCTGGCCGAGATCGCCCAGGCCATCAACGAGAGCAGCGCCATGCTGGTTTTCGTCTGCAATCTGGTGGCGGAAAACGGCCCTGCCAGTCAGCTGGATCTGATGAGTCAATGTCGCTGGCTGGAATCCCGGGTCGGTCAGGGTCGGCTGGATGCCATCCTGGCCCCACAAGGCGCGGGTGATGCGGGGGACTGGCAAGGGCGAGTGATCGAAGCCGAGCTGGGCGAGCTTGAGCTGCCCCATCGGCACGATCGGTTGAAGCTGAAACTGGCGCTGGACCGGATCATCCAGCAACTGCTCAACCAGCGTTAGGCAACGGTCACGGCGCCACGGCATCCCTGCATGGCGCCGTTACTGATAATCGGCAAGAAACGCGAGCACCTGGGGCAAGGAGGCCTCCAGCAGTTGCAATTGGCGCTCTGCCTCGGCCACATCGGCCTGCTTGCTGGCCATCTCCAGCGCCATCACCTGCTGATAGCTCGGCATGGCGCCATAGCTGCCACAGGATGATTTCATGCTGTGCGCCACCCGAGCCAGCGCCTCCCACTCCCCCTGCTCATAGAGGGGCCTGAGCTGACTCAGCTGCTCGCCCACCTCTTCAATAAAGACTGCGATGACCACGGGCAGCATATCCGGACCGATATCCTCTGCCAACTGCTGCAACACCTTGCGATCCACCCACTCCATGCGAGGCTCCTCCAAAACGGTATTCAAACAGACCATACTATAGATAGTTTTCGATGTCGTGGCTCACGACCAGGCTGTGATGAAGCACCCGATTGGATGGCTCAGGGAATAAAGTGGCAAAAAATGTGATCAGTATCGAAATAGCGATGCTGAAACGCCCGTCAATACAACAACTTGATTGCCACAAATTAACAATTGATCAACACTAAATGCCATCAGAGTGATGATGCTCAGCAACACCTCTCATCCCTTTTGCCTTTTATGGCTGCTGCGAAGAACCAGGGTAGGTATCTACCCTGGTATTTTTTTATCTTGCTCAAGCGCGACCTGGTTGGTCGCCACCCGCTCCCCCATGCGAAACAGATTGAATTCACCGGGCGCCATTTTGACCCAATTCTCATTGCCGGTCAGCGGACGGGTGGTGATCAGGGTGACTACATCGTTGGGGGTGGTCTCCCTTTGAAAGTCGATCACCACCTCCTCATCCAGCAGGCTCGCCTCGCCAAAGGGCGCACAGCGAGTCAGCCAGTGCAGGTTGTTGCTGCAGTAGCTCATCACATACTCCCCGTCCGAGAGCAGCATGTTGAACACCCCGAATGCTCTGAGCTCGTCACACAGGGTGGCGAGATAGCGAAACATGGCGGGAAAGTTGGCAGGACGCTTGGGATATTTTTGCTCCAGCCGATCGAGCAGCCAGCAGAAGGCGTGCTCGCTGTCGGTATCCCCTACCGGACGGTGGCGACCAGTTGGCAGCTTCTTGTAACCGGTGAGCTGACCGTTGTGAGCGAAGGTCCAGTAACGGCCCCACAGCTCACGGGTAAAGGGGTGGGTATTTTCCAGCGACACACAGCCACGGTTGGCTTGCCGAATGTGGCTGACTACGGCGCAGCTCTTGATGGGCAGCGCCTGTACCAGTCTGGCGATGGGAGATTGGGCGCTGGGCTCGGGATCCTTGAAGGTGCGAAAGCCCTTCCCCTCGTAGAAGGTGATCCCCCAGCCATCCTTGTGGGGCCCGGTCTTGCCGCCGCGCAGCATCAACCCGGTAAAGCTGAAGCAGATATCGGTCGGCACATTGGCACTCATGCCGAGCAGTTCGCACATATCCGGCAGACTCCTTTCATGATTTGGCTTGTGTCATGTTCGACCAGCATGCTGGTTCGACAGACAACAGGGGAAGGCGCAATCCCTTCCCCTGTAACTGGCAACAACCGATCGATGGCGAACCATGCAACCGGTGATGCCCTTGTCTGGTAGTGACAGCCTGATTACTTGGCCATCTCTTTTTCGACCAGCTGGATCAGGATGTGGATCACCTTGATGTGCACTTCCTGAATACGGTCGGCATAGCCAAAGTGCGGAACCCGGATCTCGACATCCGCCAGACCTGCCATCTTGCCGCCATCCTTGCCAGTCAGGGCGATCACTTTCATCCCTTTGGCGCGGGCCGCCTCAATGGCTTTCAGGATATTGCCGGAGTTGCCGCTGGTGGAGATGCCAAGCAGCACGTCGCCACGGCGGCCGACCGCTTCTACGTAGCGGGAGAAGACATAGTCATAGCCAAAGTCGTTGGAGACGCAGGAGAGGTGGCTCGGATCGGAGATGGCGATACCGGCATAACCCGGGCGGTTCTCGCGGTAACGACCGGTCAGCTCTTCGGCGAAGTGCATGGCGTCACAGTGGGAGCCACCGTTGCCACAGGAGAGCACCTTGCCCTCTTCTTTGAAAGAGTCGGCCAGCAGTTTGGCGGCCGCTTCGATGTTTTTCAGGTTCTGCTCATCAGCCAGGAAGGCCTGCAGCACGCTGGCAGCTTCGGTCAGTTCATTGCGGATCAATTCTTGGTACATGATGTCTCTTCCACTGTTTTTAGTGTGCGTGTAGATCGCGGCTATTCTCGCACAAGCGAATCGCACAGTCGCCCCCCTGCGAGCCACAGCGATGGCGGCGCGTGAGCGTTATGGGGATCACAGAGAGAAGGTAATGAAGATGTAAACAGCTTGATAACTTTGTGCGTATGAATTACAACAGGGGCCATATCCAACAGGTCAGACCTCTGGATCAGTTACGCCACGTTGGCAACCTAACCACGCAAGGAGCAAGCAATGACGACGACCCTCACTCTGCTCGGGGTGATCCTGGTTATCGGAGCCCTGGCCTATCGCCGGGCATCCCTGTTCATCTCCACCCTGGTCACCGGCGCTGCCCTGGTGCTTGGCGCCATCTATGGTCATGTGCCCTTGCTGGTATGGGCGCTGTTCGCGGTGATCGCCATCCCGCTCAATCTGGTGGAATTTCGCCGCAATCAAATAACCAAGCCGCTGTTCAAGATCTACAAATCGATCATGCCGGAGATGTCCCGCACCGAAAAAGAGGCGATTGAAGCGGGCACCACCTGGTGGGAAGCCGATCTGTTCGCGGGCAACCCGGACTGGAAAAAGCTGCACGCCATCCCGGTCAGTACCCTCTCTGCCGAAGAGCAGGCCTTTATGGATGGTCCGGTCGAGGAAGTGTGCCGCATGGTGAGCGACTGGGAAGTGACCCACGAGCGCGCGGACCTCTCCCCCGAGGTGTGGCAATACCTGAAGGACAACAAGTTCTTCGCCATGATCATCAAGAAGAAATATGGCGGTCTGGAGTTCTCGGCCTACGCCCAGTCCTGCGTCCTGCAAAAACTGTGCGGCGCCAGCGCCGTGCTCGCCTCCACCGTCGGCGTGCCCAACTCACTGGGCCCGGGCGAACTGCTGCAGCACTATGGCACTGACGAGCAGAAAGATTACTACCTGCCCCGCCTGGCGGTAGGCAAAGAGATCCCCTGCTTCGCCCTGACCAGCCCGGAAGCGGGTTCTGACGCCGGCTCCATCCCCGACTTCGGTATCGTCTGCAAGGGCGAGTGGGAAGGCAAAGAGGTGCTCGGTATGCGCCTCACCTGGAACAAGCGCTACATCACGCTCGCCCCTATCGCCACCGTCTTGGGTCTGGCCTTCAAACTGCGTGATCCGGAACACCTGCTGGGCGAAGAGGAAGAGCTCGGGATCACCTGCGCGCTGATCCCCACTCACATCAAGGGTGTCGGCATTGGCCGTCGCCACTTTCCGCTCAACGTGCCGTTCCAGAACGGTCCGACCCAGGGCAAGGATGTGTTCGTCCCGCTCGATTTCATCATCGGTGGCCCGGCCATGGCTGGTCAGGGCTGGCGCATGCTGGTCGAGTGCCTGTCGGTCGGTCGCGGCATAACATTGCCCTCCAACAGCACAGGTGGCGTCAAGATGCTGGCCCTGGCGAGCGGCGCCTACAGCCGCATCCGTCGCCAGTTCAAGCTGCCCATCGGCAAGATGGAAGGGATTGAAGAGCCGCTGGCCCGCATCGGCGGCAACGCCTACATCATGGGTGCCGCAGCCAACCTGACCGTGACCGGTATCGACCTTGGCGAGAAGCCCTCGGTCATCTCCGCCATCGTCAAATACCACCTCACCGACCGTGCCCAGAAGTGCATCATCGATGCCATGGACATCCACGGCGGCAAGGCCATCTGCATGGGCCCCAACAACTATCTGGCCCGTGGCTATCAGGGTGCCCCCATCGCCGTTACGGTGGAAGGGGCCAACATCCTGACTCGCAGCATGATCATCTACGGTCAGGGCGCTATCCGTTGCCACCCGTATGTACTGCCGGAGATGCTGGCCGCCAGCCACCCCGACAAGGAGCAGGCGCTGAAGGATTTCGACAAGGCGGTGTTCAGCCACGTCGGCTTTGCCATCAGCAACCTGGTACGCAGCTTCTGGCTCGGTATCACAGGCGCCCGCTTTGCCGCGGCCCCTTACAAGGATCAGACCAAGGGCTACTACCAGCAGCTCTCCCGCCTCTCGGCCAACCTGGCGTTCCTGTCAGACATGGCGATGGGTACTCTGGGTGGCGAGCTCAAGCGCAAGGAGCGGGTCTCCGCCCGTCTTGGCGACGTGCTGAGCCAGCTCTATCTGGCCTCCAGCGCCCTCAAGCGCTATCAGGACGAGGGACGCCAGCAGGCCGACCTGCCGCTGCTGCACTGGGCACTGCAAGATGCCATGTTCAAGGCACAAGAGGCAATCGACGAGCTGCTGCGCAACTTCCCGAACCGCTGGATTGGCCTTGCCCTGCGCGCCGTGGTATTGCCGCTGGGTCGTGACCTGAACCGTCCGTGCGACAAGCTGGACCAGCAAGTGGCCCGTCTGCTGCAAACCCCGAGCGAAACTCGCAGCCGCCTGGCCAAGGGCCAATACCTGACTCGCGAAGAGGGCAACCCCTTCGGTCTGCTGGAGCAGGCGCTCGATGACGTGCTGGCCGCCGAGCCGCTGTTCGAGAAAGTCTGCAAGAGCGATGGTATCAAGCGCCCCTTCATGGCACTGGACAAGGTGGCCGACATCGGCTTGGCCGCTGGCGTACTGACCCAGAGCGAAGCCGAGCTGCTACGCCGCGCCGAGGTAAGTCGCCTGCGCACCATCAACGTCGATGATTTTGACCCCATCGATCTGGTGGCCAACAAGAAGCTGTTTGAAGCCTCCGCTTACCATCACGCGGCCTGATAACCAGCTATCGACAACGCCTCCCTTGTGGAGGCGTTTTTTATGGGCGCTCACCACTATTCTCAGCCCTCACAGGCACCACTCGCACTCACAGCTCCCCCGACCAGCTGCTGGCCCCGTGTGGTCAGCCGGGAAAAAAGGCACAATAGCCGACAAATCGAATCACCAAGGAAGCCAAGATGACCCTTGAGCACCTGATCCTGTGGCGCCGCGACCTGCACCGCCTGCCGGAAGCCGCCTGGAAAGAGTTTCGCACCACCAGCCTGATTGCCCACCACCTGAGCGAGCTCGGTTATCGCATTGTGCTCGGCGACAAGCTGCTGGCCAGCAATCTGATGATGGGCCGTGATGTGGATGTGACGGCCGAGAAGGCTCGCGCCCGTCGTCAGGGAGCCCATCCCGACTGGCTGGAGCGGATTGGCGATGTCACTGGCCTGATGGGAGAGCTGAATACCGGTCGTCCCGGTCCGACCCTGGCCTTTCGCTTCGATATCGATGCGGTGGAGGTGGAAGAGTCCGACGCCGAACAGCACCAACCGCAGCAAGAGGGTTTTGCCTCCCACAACAAGGGGTGGATGCACGCCTGCGCTCACGATGGCCACACCGCCATCGGCATGGGGCTGGCCAGCAGCCTGATGGCGATGAAGGAGCAGCTGTGCGGTCGTATCAAGCTCTTCTTCCAGCCCGCCGAAGAGGGGTGCCGCGGTGGCAAGGCGCTGGCGGCCGGTGGCGCACTCGATGACGTGGATGCCCTGCTCTCGCTCCATATCGGTATTCACGCTGGCAGCGGCGAGCTGGTGATCAATCCCACCGAATTTCTCTGCTCCACCAAGTTCGACGTCCACTTTATGGGCACCGCCGCCCACGCAGGGCTCGAACCCAACGCTGGCAGCAATGCGCTGGCAGCCGCCTGCATGGCCACCACCGCCATGCTCGGCATTCCCCGCCACCGAGACGGCATGACCCGCATCAACGTCGGCCAGCTTCACGCTGGCAGCGGCCGCAACGTCATCCCCGATCATGCCGAGCTGCGCGGTGAAACCCGCGGCGCCGATAGCACGCTCAACGACTACATGTTCAGTCAGGTACAGCGCATCGTCGAAGGTACCGCCCTCGCCCACGGTGTCACCTACCGCATCATCAAGCAGGGTGAGGCCATTGCGCTCGACAACAGCCCGGCGCTGCAGGCCGAGCTGGCGGCGCTGGCCCGCAAGCAAGGGCTTGCCACCATCCAGACTCGCCGCTTTGGCGCCAGCGAAGATGCCGGTTTTCTGATGGAGCGGGTGCAAAAGCAGGGGGGCGAAGCGGCTTACCTGATCCTGGGGGCCGATCTGGCTGCGCCGCACCATCACAACGAATTCGATTTCGATGAGCGGGTGATGCAAAGCGGGGTCGAGCTACTGGCCGCCTGGGCCCGCGCCCGGCTGGGTGTGATAGAAGCAGCCCTCTCTTGATATCCCTTCGGCCAGCTCACCGGCTAACGGGATCAAAAAAGGCGCCTCGGCGCCTTTTTTCTGCAAGAAAAACCTGAGCACTACTCGCGGAGCTTGCGATGTACATCGGGGCGACCACCGGTCACGCTATCGGCTCGCCCCTCCTCTTTGGCCTTCTCGGCCCGCTTTTTGCGCATCTCGCGGGGATCGGCGATGAGCGGGCGGTAGATCTCGATACGATCCCCGTCGTGCAGCGGTTCGCTCCCTTTCACCGGTCGGCTGTAGATGCCGAACTTGTTGACCGCCAGATCGATCTCGGGGTGCTTTTGCACGATGCCGGACTGCTCGATGGCCGCCAGCACGCAAGTCTCGGGCGCCACCCGCAGGGCAATCACCGTCTGCTGCTGCGGCAAGGCATAGACAACCTCGATATTGAGCTGGTCAGACACCGTAGACCTCCTTCGCCCGGTTGGAGAAGGCGGAGACCATGGAGCTCACCAGATCACGGAATACCTGACCAAAGGCCACCTCGATAAGCTTGGAGGTAAACTCGAAATCGAGATCAAACTCCACCTTGCAGGCGTCGACATCGAGCGGGGTAAAGGTCCACCAGCCCGCCAGCTTGCGGAACGGGCCATCCACCAGCTCCATCCTGATCTGACGGTTCACATCCAGCTGATTGCGGGTGGTAAAGGTCTTGGCAATCCCCGCCTTGGCCACATCGACCGACGCCATCATGTAGTCATCGCCAGCCTCGTGGACACGGCTACCAACACAGCCGGGCAAAAACTGCGGATAGGCATCCACATCGTTAACCAACTTGAACATCTGTTCTGCACTGAACATCACCAGGGCACTACGCGTAATTCGGGGCATGGCTTTTCCTCATCCAATCGCCGCGATTTTATCACCATGTTTGGGGTTGTGGAGGTAAAACCTCAGCCAAACCGCTCAGAAAGCCACCACTTGACCTGCTGCGCGTTTTACAGCCGTCCCTGCCTACGTATAATACGAGCCTCCTAGTCATTGCCGGAAATCGCCCGTCATGAGCAAAAAAAACAGTAAAAACAAAGCCGGGTCCAGCACCATTGCACTCAACAGAACCGCGCGCCACGAATACTTCATCGAAGAGAAGATCGAAGCGGGTCTGTCCCTGCAAGGGTGGGAAGTCAAATCCCTGCGGGCGGGCAAGGCCAACATCAGCGAAGCCTATGTCATCTTCCGCGATGGCGAGGCCTATCTGTTCGGCTCCAGCTTCCTGCCACTGCAAGCGGCCTCCAGCCATGTGGTATGTGACCCGACCCGCACCCGCAAACTGCTGCTGAGCCGTCGTGAACTCGACAAGCTCGAAAGCCTGATAGCCCGTCAAGGCTACACCATAGTTCCCCTCGCCCTCTACTGGAAACAGTGCTGGGTCAAAGTCGAGATCGGCCTGGTGAAGGGCAAGAAAGAGCACGACAAGCGCGAAGATACCAAGGCCCGCGAGTGGGATCGGGAGAAAGCCCGCATCATGAAGAACAAGCATCGCGGCTAACCCGCTACTGGCAGGATCTAGGCGCCAGTTCACCTTCCCCCAGCGCAGCTGGCTCTTCAAGCTCAGCTGCGTACAATAAATCGGCAAACAGACTGGCTGCCAGAGGGAATGGGTATCAACGCCTTGCTATGACAGCATTTTTGCGTACAATCGCAATTAACAACTTGGGGCTGATTCTGGATTCGACAAGATTCACGAAACCCAAGGTGCATGCCGAGGTGCGGTAGGCCTCGTTAATAAACCGCAAAAAAATAGTCGCAAACGACGAAAACTACGCACTAGCAGCTTAATAACCTGCATAGAGCCCTTCTACCCTAGCTTGCCTGTGTCCTAGGGAATCGGAAGGTCATCCTTCACAGGATCGTGTGGAAGTCCTGCTCGGGGCGGAAGCATTAAAACCAATCGAGCTAGTCAATTCGTGGCGTGTCTCTCCGCAGCGGGTTGGCGAATGTAAAGAGTGACTAAGCATGTAGTGCCAAGGATGTAGTAATTTTGGACGGGGGTTCAAATCCCCCCAGCTCCACCACATTACAACTGAGAGTTTTTAGGAAGTTTTACTCCTCAAAATGTCTCATAAGCCTTTAGAGGCAACAAAAGCAAGCACTTCCCATTAGGAAAGTTGGCTTGCTTTTTTTTTGCCCAACAACTAGCATTTCTTTAAGCTGAGAGTTTTGAGGAAGATATGTGCTAGTAACGAGACTATACATAGAACCATCTGGTCAGAGAAATATGCTTCTGCTTGATAGTGAGTCAGGAGTGCCCGACTACTGGTCTACGCTATATGTCACAAACTCTCTCCGCGCACGCCACCTTCGTCTAGGTACGATTGAAAAGCATCTACAAGCACTTCAATCACTCTTCATGTGGGCTGAGCTTAGAGGTATCAATCTCATAGACACAATATCCAGTGGTAAAGCCTTCAACATTAATGATATTGACTCACTGACCTCAATCTTGAAGTTACGTGCAGACGAACTACCAAAACTCATTTCCAGCGTATATACAAGTACAAGTGAAATACATGTGAAAACGAGTCTGACTCGAAATATTTGGAAAAAATTTGATGCTATACCACGGCAGGTCACACCAGCCAATTTCAACGACAAAATCAAGTACATTGGGAAGTACGTTGAGTGGTTATCAAACATTCTTTCTGACTACCATAGTAAAAGCATAACAAGAGAACAGATTCGCACCGTTGGTTATGAATTTAGAACCTACTTAGGGGACCAAAAAGTAGTAGTACCTAAGGATAATTTCGGTGCATCAAAGTCTCTTGGAAATGCCGAGATTCAGCGAATTCTAAACGTTGCAAACCCACTTTCACCTGAAAACCCATGGGATGGTGAGGCAACACGAATTCGTAATTTCACGATTATTTTAGTTTTACTTGATTCCGGCATGAGAAGTGGTGAGCTACTGAATTTAAAGATTACTGACGTAATTCGTAGCAAGAGCAAACAACATGGCTTGCGTATAGTTCAACGATCTGGCTCACTCAACGATCCTCGTAAGAAACAAAGACTTCCCAAGACAGTTCAACGTGAAGTTACCATCAGTGATACAGCATTTAAAGCTCTGGACTACTACATCACTGAGGTAAAGGCAAAAACACCAAATGGACAAAAAACAGAATATATCTTTGTCAGCCACAGTAACAGCAGCCAGGGAAAACCATTACACAGCATTAATAGTGTTACAGAGGCTATAAGTAACGTCACCTCGATTGATTTAACACCCCACGTATTTAGGCATACTGCAACATGGAAGTATTGTGTTCGCATGAAAAAGGAAGGAAAGGAATGGAAGGATTTTGTAGAGCTTCTCTTGCTGCAATTTGGATGGGCAAGTGAAAAATCACCAATAGTGCGCCTATATGCTCGTAAGTTTATCAAAGAAGAGCTTTTCGAGCGTCAGATAAAGCAGCAAGATGAGTATGTACAGGAAGTATCAAACATACTGTTCTTGCTAAATAAGGAATAAAATGGTGAATAAACGTCAGCTAAATGATGACCCTATTCCGTCAAGAGAGCGCAAAACCTACATATCCAAGGATGGTTTTAAGTTTGATATTTACACTTCAAGATGGCAATTAAGTGTAAATTCATCTTTAAATATTGACTGGTTGGCTGACTTTTTACCCCATGCTCAAGAAGAGGCCCTTAGACGTACATTTGCCTATCGAGCCACTCAATTGGCAGCATCTACTGTTTGTAACTCAGTTCTTGCCTTTAAACAATTTTTAAGCACTTACGTTCACATTGATGATGGCATTTCTATTAATGTGATTTCAACTTTTTTTGTATCAAATGAATCAAAGCATATTAAATCAAATGTAAAGGTATTTCTTGAGCGCTGTTTTATAGAGGGTTACGGAAATGCTTTTGAACCAGGAATGGAGAGTTATTTATCTGAGCTAGTTATAGGTGATCGAGGAAACAGATTCAACCATGAAAAGAGCGAAGATACTCGTGCTCTGACAGAATACGAACGCAAACAATTTATATACCAACTTGTCCGCGCTCATTTCACTGGTAAAATATGTGGAAAAACCTATTTAATATTAAAGCTCATATTCATAACTGGTAAGCGTGCAGAGCAACTGGCAAATACTAAGCTTTGTGATTTCCAAAAGGGATTTATAAACATAGATGGCACACCAAAAAAAGTTATACTATACAACTGTCCTGTTGCGAAGCAGAAATTTCAAACCTTCCGTGTAGAGTTCAACGAGATACCATTATCTTGGGAACTTGATTTTGATAAAGATATTTCAGCTGTTGCTGACAATTCAATCACGTTAACTGAAAAATTATTAGGCCCTCTGACTTTAGAGCAAAAGAAACATGTTCCTTTATTCTGTATTGAAAGGCCTACTCAAGTATTACGAAGTGAAATATCCCGACACAGCATCAATACAGTACTGGATGGAAATATTCTACACAATAGAGCAGGTGTTGAAGCAAGAATAAACAATGCTTTTGAAGATAATTCAATATTTTCCATTTCATCTGAGCGTACAGGTAAGATACTTCATCTCACGGCAAGACGGTTGCGACATACTCATGCAACTAAGTTGGCAATATCTGGAGCATCTATTGCAGAGGTAGCAAACTCTCTAGACCATGCTAGCTACAAGGCTGCCATGGCTTACGTGAATGCGCTACCCGTTTTGGCTATCAAAATTGGCGAACATCTAGAGACAACTCTTTCGGCTTTAGCTAAACGATTCGATAAAAACCAAGTGATCTCTGTTGACACTGAAAAGGTAATAAAACTCTACACAAAGCATAAGTCCCATGATGTAGGTCTATGTGGTAAAGAAGTCTTTTGTACCGAGGATTACCCTATAGCCTGTTATGAATGCGAACTGTTTATCCCAAGCCCATTTGGAAATCATAAAGCCGTACTCAATTATGTGGAGGATAGAATTAAAGAGGCATGCGAATTTGGTGACTTTCGGGGAGTTGAAAATTGGCGAACTATTCAGATAGCTGTTTTAGAACGCAAATTCATGGCAGATCAAGTACGTCTTAAAATGCTAAGTGAACACCCTGAAATTAAGGGATTACCGTATGAAGGGGAAAAGTAGAATGAACGTTATAGCCTATGTCAATAGGGAGCAACTTGAAGGACGACAAGCAATAGAGCGACTCATCTCCCACTATCGCCGGATGATGTCTGAACCGATGAAATGCCCATTTGATGCCTCCAAATCATGGGTATGGAACGAAAGTAGGTGGCACGGGGCAGGTCGATTTATAAAGCATGAGTTAAAAGATGTCATCAAAAGCCTAAATCCAGACGAAGTGCATCTTATCTCCAAAAATTCACGAGAACTAATTCAGTCTCTTATATTACATATGTATATTATGAAAGGTGGCATTTCAAGAACTGCTGTTAATTCTATACTTTCAGATTATCTGGCACTTGAAAATGTTCTCAGAGATCGTTCATTGAACAACGAAGCTGACTTCACAAGCATATCATTAATTGATCTCAATAATACGTTACAGAAGAACATGAGTTCTCTTTTTGAAAATCTAAAACCTATTGTAGAATGCTTTGGTTCACTAGGCATTGTTAAATCCCAGAGTGTTCTGCAATGGATAAATCCAAGAGTAAAAGCACACAACAAGATATCAAGTGATGGCTATAAAGAAAAACTAACAGATGAAAACAGCCATAAGCTTCCTGACTACGAAGCAGTAATGGCGGCAGCAGATTACTTTCGTAATCAACCGTGGTTATCATATGGCGAAAATGCTTCTGAATTGGACAATGACTTTAAAAACGTCATAGTATCATCTTCTCTAACGATCTTGATGATGGTTCCTGCTCGTTCTCAAGATCTATTCGAACAACTGTCAGTTAATTGTCTTGTGACAGCGAAAGTAGATGACACCGTAGTTTATGGTATTACTTGGTATGCAAAAAAAACTGATATGGATCACTGGAAATTAGTCCCATCGACAGTAAATGGTGAGTTTGAACATGCCATTATTGAGGCTATTGAACGTATTAAGCATGTAACAGAACCAGCCAGACAAGTATTTAAGTCTTGGGATGAACAGTGTCCAGAATATAATCCATTAGCATATCAACATGCACTAAGAAGTGGGTGGGTTCCAGCAGACTTTCCAATTTACTCAGAACAAAATAAAGTTCGTTACTCTGAAGCATTAATGGTAATGCTCAAACATCAAACCCATCAGAGTAGAGATACCGTAGAGAATTGTGCAATAAAAATTAACAAATCCCACTTTAGAGATTGGTTGCGTTCCAAAGAAGTAAAAAGTGCGTCTTCAGGAGCAAATATATATCAGCGTAGCTTTTTTGAAAGAATAGGTTATGAGCATCTCAACTTAAATCCAGATGACTATAATACACATGCTTACCGACATATGGTCAACACTGCGGCAAGATTAGGTGGGATGGGTGAGTTTCAATTAAACTGGTGGAGCCATCGTCAAGAAATGGGGTCTGTGTATGACCATCGAACAGCTGAACAAAAAAGAATAATGGTATCCACAGGTGGCAACTTTGAAACAATGGAGCTAACACCACAACAGCGTCTTGATCGAATTAACCACCAGATACCTATGACACGGAAAAACCTTGGTCTCAAATTTGAATTAGTAGCTCAGGGTACTGGTGGATTCACTTTCAAAACACCGCTAGGTATGTGTACACACAATTACTGTGAATCACCCTGTATAAGAACATGTAACTGCATTGAGTGCCCTGAAAACCTTCACTGTAAGGGTGATAAGAGAACACTTAAGAGACTGATAGAGGAACTCAACGATATCAGCGATAAAATAGCCTTAGCTGCATCTGAATGCGACTCATTCGGACTGAAACGCTTGCAGATTCGTCATGAGATCATTGATGGATTGGTAAAAATATTAGGGGATGATTCACCGCTCGAAGATGGTGCACTTGTTATGCTGGCTTACGAGCAAGCCCCAAAATCAGGGTTGATATATCAAGCACAAGAACTAGCAAAACAAATTGAGAACGGTAATAAGTTAACAACAATAAAACATACAGAAGCAATTAGACACCTTGGTTTATCAAGAATACTACCAAAGCTTGAGGCCATAGAAAGCAAAAAAAATATCCTAGCTGAAATAAAGTTCAATGAATTTCTATCAGATTATAGTGAGGATGAAGAATGAGGTTGAAAGAAGAACACATAGATTACTTACTCCATTTGATTGACACTTGGAGTATAGAACAAGGAACTCTCTCAACACCTAAGCTACTTAATAGGCTAAAATCAAAATATGGTGATGCACCATCAGATAGAGCAATTCGAAATTTCCCACGAATAACTAATCGAATACAAGAACGAAAACTTGAACTGAAAACAGGCATTTCTGCATCGGCTAAAAAGCCTAGCTCACTAAGTCATGCAGCAAAACGCATCGAAGAATTGGAAAGTAAAATACGTCGACTAGAGCGTGAAAACAACGCTTTGTTACATCGCTTTGTCTTATGGCAGAAAAATGCAACGGATCGTGGAATGAGCGAAGCTGAACTGAATAGAGCTTTACCTGTTAGCCAGGAGACGATCAATTCTCGGGGGCGATGAGAATGGCTAAATCAAACATTTCACGAGCAAAAGACATAGCAAATAGCATTCGTGTATGGATTGCAGAACGTGACACTAAGCTTGATTTTTATAACTGGATACAGACAGCTGGCCCTAAAGCATTCAAAGGTGTAAAGCGTAAAGAATTAGCACGACTCCTTGGTGTCAGCACATCAACTCTTAATGTTAATGAAGCATCTGCTGAATTGAGGAACGCCGAGTATCGTTGGGTATCTGCCTACCACACACGGAATGAAGCAGAAGCTAAAAATGTAAAAGACAACCTATCTAGTAAAGTCGGTTATCTAAAACGAGCAAAATCTAAAATAAATAAGTTAGAAGACGATATTGCCGCACTGAAGATGGAGAACCGTCTTCTGCGGTCTCTTTTACAAAAATATGAAACCGATGATGAATTGCAACTTGATAAACTGCCTAAACCTCCAGAGGGTAATTAATTAGATCATCTTCATTATTTTTACAGTTCCAGTTATAACTGGATGTACAGATCTAGTTATCACCTGACACCGGCCTCAAACCGGTGTCTTGTTTACGCTACTTTCGTGCTCCCTTCCTTTGGCATCAATTCCAGAGCATATTCAACGTGCTGTAGGGGTTCTGCTTGCATGTCCCTCCCTGTCCACTGCCCATCCTCTAAGGCCCAATGAGCTCTCCTGGGAGGGACTAATCGCTACCCCTTTGCAACCAAGCAACCTGTCGAGCCAGCAATTGGTTGCATAGGTCAGCGGCTATGGCCGATGAAATTGAAGGCATTGCTGACGTTATTGAGCACTTGGTGGGGTCTAGCTGGATGTGTCTACGACATGTGACTTCCACGCTGGTTAAGCGTATTGTTTCATTATCCATCTTGAAGACAAATGAGCACTCCCTGTTGTGGGTAACTGTCAGGTGAATACCATCTCCATACATCCAGGATGACCTTATTACTGGCGGTGGCGGGCTCTCTTTTCGGTGGTTTTTTCGCGATTGAAGAGTGGTTTTTCCACTCTTCATTCAAGACCAACGACAGCATGATCTGGACACTGCCGCTGATCACCTACATTTTTCTGGCGTTGATGAGCACGGGTGCATCCATCCTGCTCGCGTTGTCTGAAATATTGGATGATGAATGGCTTAAACAGAACAAGAGGCAGTTGCTGCTCACCGCCATAGCCCTGTTGCTGGGGGCGTTCACCGCCTTGGCGACGGAGATGGGGTCACCCTTCAGCATCATCTGGTTGGTCTTGTCACCGAACGTGATGTCACCGATCTGGTGGATGGGAACGCTCTACTCCATTGAACTGGTGCTGTTGTTGTTCAAGTTCTTGGCCGAATGGAAAGGGATACACCTTGCACCAGGCCGTGTGCTGGCCTGGAGTACCCTGGTCATTGCCTGTCTGGCCTCCCTGACATTGGGGTCGGTCTTTGGCACTGTTGTGGCCAGAGCTGCATTTTCAGGGGCACAATCAGCGCTGTTTACCCTTATTTGTGCCATGGTCAGCGGTGTCTCCATCATCGGCTTGCTGCAAGTGACCCAAGCCTTCAATCCACGCTTATGGGGGATTTGGCGACTGGCAGTGATAGCCCAGATTATCCTGCTCTCAGTGCTCTGGGTTTACAGCATCAGAAACAGCGGGGTGGGTAACGGTATGTGGGTACAAGGTTGGCTGCCGCTCGGGTTTCTTATCACCTTGGCGCTGTCATTCATGAACATGAAAGTCGCGATGCTGGTCAGCTTGCTTTGCTGCTTCCTGGCTGAGGTTGCCTTTGTGACCAGTGGACAGCTGGCATCTCTTGGGCCAAAAGCGACCTGGTTTGGTGCGGTGCAGCACTATGTGCCTAATCTGGCCGAGATCGGAATTTTGGTCTTGGGCATTTCAATGGCGGCCTTGCTGTTCCAGCTGATGGGGTTGTTTATCAACACTCGTTCCTCTACAGCCAAGTAATTGCTCCGTGTAAAAGGGCCTTCTGTTTCAGAAGGCCCTTTGTCATTTATGCAAACAGCAGTTGAGTCAGGTAGCCCATCATGACGGCCATCCCCAGTATGACGGTCAGGAACGCTACAATCATGGGGGTTCTGAACATCGATTTGAGCAGGATAACCTCGGTCAGGCTGGCTCCTGCACTACCGATAATCAGTGCCATCACCGCCCCCACGCCCATTCCTTTGCCCAGCAATACCGATGCCAGAGGGATAACGGCTTCTGCTCGGATATAGAGCGGAATACCCACAACTGCGCTGAACGGGATCGCCAGCGGGTTGTCTGCCCCGGCGTGGGCCGCTATCCATTCGGCGGGGATGAATCCGTAGATAAATGACCCTATCAGCACCCCTAGCAACAAGTAAGGCAGCACTTCTTTGAATTGTTGCCAGGCATCGATGCGTGCCTTAGCGAAGGCCGTGGGAATGACAGGGGCCTGGGTCAGTGCCGCAGTGCCATCTGCGCAACAAGAGAGAGTGGGTGCGGTCTCATCGGGTTGCGCAGTACAGCAGGATGCCTGAGCCTTTATCGGTTTGACGGACTTGATAGCATTGCTAGCGCAGCAGGTGGTTGCACTCACACTGACAGGTTCACTTGTCGTAGTGCCACAACCGGTGCCGCAGCTACTTTGCTTGGCCTCTTTGGGGTCAATCACATGACGCTCAAACCCCAGCATGTCCAGCAGCATACTTGCCAGCACCGAAACGCCTGCTGCAATCACGGCATACAGTACCGTCACTTTCCAGCCGAAGGTGGCCCACATCAGGCCAACGATGATCGGGTTGAGCAGCGGCGAGACAAACAGGAAGGTCAGGGTTGGCCCAAAACCGGCTTTGGCAGACAAGAGTCCGCGCAGCATCGGAATGGTTGAGCAACTGCAAAAAGGAGTTAATGCCCCCAGTACCGCAGAAATCAAATAACCTCTGCCTTTTCGGGCTCCCAGCATTGCTTGGATTTTGGCATCGGGGATCTTCTGGCGGATCAAGCTGACCCCTGCACTGATCACCAGAAACAGCACAGAGAGCTCGAAGGCCAGAAACAAAAACATCTGAGATGCATCTGTCAGCATGGTTAACCAGTCATTCATTTTCATACCCTCTTTGATTTACTATATTTCTAAAATAGTCGAATCATTGAGATGGTCAAGATATTTCTGGTATTATCGAAATATGTTCCATCAAGGGGAGTGAGCTATGGAGTTGGAAGAGGTTGCCAAGGCATTGAAAGAGCTGGGTCATCCGACCCGTTTGTTCATTTTCAAGCATTTGGTCAAGGCGGGAGAGCAGGGCCTGCCTGTCGGAGAGTTGCAAAAGCAGCTCGCCATTCCTGCATCGACCCTGAGCCACCACATTGCCGCGCTGGTCTCGGTGGGTCTAGTCAAACAGAATCGGGAGAGCCGTACCCTGCTGTGCGTCTCTCAATACGAAGTGCTGGAAAAGATCATCGCGTTTTTCCGTGAAGAGTGTTGTGTAAACAGCAACTGTACCTAAATAAATCAATGGCAAGGTCTGGGTGGGTTGATCATTTCAACTATTCTTGTATAGTTGTATTCATGAAATGAATGAAGAGGTTCAAATGAATAAATATACAGCCACTAAAGTCTTCGAGTCTCTCGCATCCGGTATCCGCCTCGATGTATGGCGTCTGCTGGTCAAGGCAGGGCTGGAGGGGATGGTCGCTGGCCAGCTTGCCAGTGAACTGGATATCGCCCCGAACACTCTTTCATTCCATCTGAAAGCCATGCTGCATGCAGGCCTTGTCTCGGTGGAGCAAGAGGGCCGTTTCTTGCGTTACCGCGCCAATATTCCCCTGATGCTCGATTTGATCGGTTACCTCACCGAAGAGTGCTGCTATGGCAATCCAGAACAGTGCTCGGATATGCGCAGCACGGCCAATTGTGCTGCTGAGGTGCTTCCGCCTGTTCATACCTGCACTAACAAGGAAGGTTGCTCATCATGAATATCTTGTTTCTATGCACCGGCAACTCGTGCCGCTCCATCCTGGCAGAGGCGACCTTTAACCACCTGGCCCCTGCCGGTTGGCATGCCATGAGTGCCGGTAGTCAACCAACCGGTGAGGTACATCCCCGTTCACTAGCGTTATTGACCAACGAGGGTATCGAGATCCGCGGATTGCACAGCAAATCTTGGCATCAGCTGCCGGTGACACCCGATGTGGTGATCAGCGTGTGCGGAAACGCGGCCAATGAAACCTGTCCTGTCTATTTGGGGCCTGTATTGCGAGCCCACTGGGGCGTAGATGATCCCGCCTATGTAACTGGCACCGAGGAGCAGATAGCGCTCGCCTTTCACAGCGCATATTCGATGCTGAGAAAGCGTATCGAAGCCCTCTTGTCTCAAGATGTATCCCGTTTTTCCAATGATCGCGAGGGGCTAAAAGCAGCTCTGGATGCGATTGCCACCGAGATTAAGTGAGGAAGAGACCATGAGACTGATACAAGTTTTCGACCCGGCCCTGTGCTGCTCCAGCGGTGTATGCGGCACAGAAGTTGACCAGAACCTGGTGATCTTTGCCGGTGACGCCGAGTGGCTTAAGCAACAGGGTGGCTCTTTATACCGATTCAACCTGGCACAACAACCCCTGGTCTTCGCTGAAACCCCGGCAGTGGCTTCCTTTCTGGAACTGTCTGGGGAAGAAGGATTACCGGTGACCCTGGTTGATGGCCAGGTGGTACTCACCGGTCGCTATCCCAGCCGCGCTGAACTGATCCGCTATGCAGGACTGGAGCTACCGAAAGCACCAGAAAGTGATGGTGCCGAAGGTGAACAGCCAGACGCTGAGTCCAACAAAGCCGGTGCCATCAAAGGGATCGTCAAGAGTGGATGCTGCTCCGGTAGCAGTGGTTGCTGCTAAGCGTCATCGCCTGGCTGGCAAGTTCTCTGTTCGGTCAATTGCCTCGTTCTTCCTGATAGGAGTCTCTCATGTCCCCGTTTCTGAACTACTCGTTTCTCAATGATGCGCCCCCCTTTCTCTTTTTCACCGGTAAAGGTGGGGTGGGTAAAACCTCGCTGGCCTGTGCCAGTGCGGTTGCCTTGTGTGACAGTGGCAAACGGGTACTGCTGGTCAGCACGGATCCGGCGTCAAACGTAGGCCAGGTGTTCGACACCCAGATAGGTAACAGCATTACCGCCATCGCGGCAGTCAGTGGGTTATCAGCACTGGAGATTGACCCGCAAGCCGCCGCACAAGCCTATCGCGAACGTATCGTTGGCCCGGTGCGCGGCAAATTGCCCGAGAGCGTGGTGCGCAGCATTGAAGAGCAGCTCTCCGGTGCCTGCACCACAGAGATCGCCGCCTTTGACGAATTCACCGCGCTCTTGACCGACAGCAGCCTGGTGGGCGAATACGACCACATCGTGTTCGATACAGCTCCGACCGGCCACACCATCCGTCTGTTGCAATTGCCGGGGGCATGGAGCGAGTTTCTGGAGCAGGGCAAGGGCGATGCTTCCTGTCTGGGGCCATTGGCGGGGCTGGAAAAACAGCGCAGCCAATACGCAGAGGCCGTTGCGGCCCTGTCAGATGCGGGGAAAACCCGGCTTATTCTGGTCGCCCGGGCGCAAGCCTCAACCTTGCGGGAAGTGGCGCGTACCCATGATGAGCTGGCGACCATCGGCCTTGCCAATCAGCAACTGGTCATCAATGGCATCTTCCCGCAAAGCGAGCTGGCGGATGACCCCCTGGCGACAGCCGTATGGCAACGTGAGCAGCTGGCGATGGCTGATATGCCAGCGCTGCTGGCCAGTTTGCCACAAGACAGAGTACCGCTGCTGGCGACCAATCTGGTGGGCGTGGAGAGCCTGCGCCAGTTACTGGGTGCAGCACCGGTCACTGGGACTGATGAGGTTGAGAGCACAACCACTGAACCACATCCTGGCTTGAAGCAACTTGTCGATGAATTGGCCAGCGATGGCCACGGGCTCATCATGCTGATGGGCAAGGGCGGTGTGGGTAAAACGACCCTGGCAGCAGCAGTGGCCGTTGAGCTCGCCAGCCGGGGGCTGCCGGTTCATCTGACCACCTCAGATCCCGCAGCCCATCTGGGAGAGACCCTGGCTGGAGCCTTGCCCAGCCTGGAGGTCAGCCGCATCGATCCCCACGCCGAGACCGAGCGTTATCGTGCTCAGGTGCTGGCCACCAAGGGGGCGAGTCTGGATGCCCAGGGCCGCGCCCTGTTGGAAGAAGATTTGCGCTCCCCCTGCACCGAAGAGATTGCCGTGTTTCAGGCCTTCTCGCGGATCATTCGTGAGGCGGGCAAGCGCTTCGTGGTGATGGATACCGCCCCCACCGGCCATACCCTGCTGCTGCTCGATGCGACCGGTGCCTATCACCGGGAGATCGCCCGTCAGATGGGGGGCAAGGGGATGCACTTCACCACCCCCATGATGCAGTTGCAAGACCCGAAACAGACCAAGGTGATGATCGTCACCCTGCCCGAACCTACTCCGGTACAGGAGGCGGCCAACTTGCAAGCGGACCTGCGCCGCGCCGGTATCGAGCCATGGGCCTGGGTGGTCAATCACATGCTGGCCCCAGCCAGCGTCACCTCACCACTGCTGGCCCAGCGAGCGTATCGTCAGCAGCCCCATATCGACGCGGTCAAGCAGGAGCATGCGAAGCGTTATGCCGTGGTGCCCTTGCAAGCTGTCGAACCGGTGGGCGTGAAAGCGCTGCAAGATTTATGTCACCCCGTCCACAAGGAGATGTGAGATGCAACGTCCGTTCAATGTGCTTTTTCTGTGCACCGGCAATTCGGCCCGCAGCATCATGGCTGAGGCGCTGCTCAACCGGCTCGGTCAGGGCAACTTCAAGGCCTTTAGTGCAGGCGTCTCCCCGAAAGGGGAGATACACCCGCTGACCCTGCAACTGCTGGCGCAACACAATCTGGATACCAGCAATCTGCGCAGCAAAAGCTGGCAAGAGTTTGCTCATCCTGATGCCCCCAAGATGGATTTTATCCTGACGGTCTGTGACCAGGCAGCTGGCGAGCAGTGCCCGGCATGGCCGGGTCAGCCCATCACCGGCCACTGGGGCTTTAGCGACCCGGCCGCAGTGACAGAGAGCGATGCGGCGCAATGGGCGGCGTTTAACAAGGTTTATCACGAAATTGGCAACCGGCTGCGGATCTTCCTCAGCCTGCCACTGAACAAACTGGATCGCATCTCACTGCAACAAGCGATGCGTACCATCAACCACTCTTCACCCACCTGACGTTCTCAATGAGACATGGAGTCGCTGTTTATCATGCACCCGTTTGACATCCTGAACCTGGATAATGGCGCCCGCCTTATCTTCACCCCCTGCCCCGGCACCAAGGAGGCTTCCCTGCAAGCGTCCCTCAAGACCCTGAAAGAAGCAGGGGCAGAGGCTGTGGTCACCATGATGCCCGATGCCGAGCTTAGCGAATTCAAGGCAGATAGCTTGCCCGCTGAGTGCGAGGCGTTAGATTTGGCCTGGTTCCAGCTACCGGTAGAGGACGATTGCGCCCCCGAAACACCGTTTGCCGAAGCCTTTGCCAACCACAAGGCGGATCTGCTGGCGCGTCTGGCGGCAGGTCAGACCCTGGCAATTCATTGCCGTGGCGGCTCGGGACGTACCGGACTGATGGCAGCCATCCTGCTGCTGGAGGCAGGCTACGCCCCGACACAGGTCAAGTCGCTGGTACAAGGGCTGCGCCCCAAGGCGCTGACATTGGCAGCGCACGTCAACTACCTCAACACCCACTACTCATTCGCCGGTTAAGGAAAACAGCATGACGATTAAAGTTGGTATCAACGGGTTTGGCCGCATGGGCCGTCTCTCATTTCGCGCCGCCTTTGACTGGGCGGATGTGGAGTTTGTACGCATCAATGACCCGGCTGGCGATGCCGCTTCACTGGCACACCTCATCACCTTCGATTCTGTCCATGGCCGCTGGCATCATGAAGCCAGTGCCGAGGGAGACGAGATGGTGATCGGTAACCATCGCATCCTCTGCACTCGCAACAAAGAGATCTGTCAGACAGACTGGTCTGGTTGTGATGTGGTGATCGAGGCCTCTGGCAAGATGAAAACCAAGGCCCTGCTGGGTGCCTATCTGGAGCAAGGGGTGAAGCGTGTTGTGGTCACCGCGCCAGTCAAGGAGGAGGGGGTTCTGAACGTCGTCATGGGGGTCAACCACCATCTCTATGACAAGGCGCAGCACCCTATCGTAACGGCTGCCTCCTGTACCACCAACTGTCTGGCGCCAGTGGTGAAGGTGATCCACGAACAACTGGGCATCAAGCACGGTTCCATGACCACCATTCATGACATCACCAACACCCAGACCATTCTGGATGCCCCCCATGCGGATCTGCGCCGTGCCCGCGCTTGCGGCCTGAGCCTGATCCCCACTACCACGGGGTCTGCCACCGCCATCACCCACATCTTCCCGGAGCTCAAGGGCAAGCTGAACGGTCATGCGGTGCGGGTGCCGCTGGCCAACGCCTCCCTCACCGACTGCGTGTTCGAGGTGAACCGTCCCACCACCGAAGCCGAGGTCAATGGCTTGCTCAAGGCTGCTGCGATAAGTGAGCTCAAGGGGATCATGGGCTATGAAGAGCGCCCGCTGGTATCGGTGGATTACAAGACGGATCCGCGCTCCTGCACCATCGATGCGCTCTCCACCATGGTGGTCAATGACACCCAGGTGAAGATTTACGCCTGGTATGACAACGAGTGGGGCTATGCCAACCGCACCGCCGAGCTGATGCGCATGGTCGGTCAAATGGACAAGGCGCAAGGATAACCTGACCATGGCACTGACCCGACTCTCCCCCGAGATCCGCCAGTATCTGCTGGTGACCGGCAACTACTGGGCTTTTACCCTGACCGATGGCGCTCTGCGCATGTTGGTGGTGCTCTACTTCCATGGGCTCGGTTACAGCCCGCTGGCCATCGCCTCCCTGTTTCTCTTCTACGAGATCTTCGGGGTGGTGACCAATCTGGTGGGGGGCTGGCTCGGTGCTCGCCTCGGGCTCAACCGCACTATGAACATCGGCCTCGCCCTCCAGGTGCTGGCGCTCGGTATGCTGCTGGTGCCGCCACTCTGGCTGACGGTGCCTTGGGTGATGGCAGCGCAGGCGCTCTCGGGGATAGCAAAAGACCTCAACAAGATGAGCGCCAAGAGCTCCATCAAGTTGCTGGTGCCGGGAGAGGCGCAGGGTCAGCTCTACAAGTGGGTAGCACTCCTGACCGGCTCGAAGAATGCCTTGAAAGGGATGGGCTTTTTCCTTGGTGGCGCCCTGTTGACCCTGCTCGGGTTTCAGGGGGCTGTGCTGGTCATGGCACTGGCGTTGGCGCTGGTGTGGTGCATTAGCATGCTGACCCTGAAACGGGATCTCGGCAAAGCCAAGAACAAGCCCAAGTTCAGCGAGATCTTCTCCAAGAGCCGTGCCATTAATTACCTCTCCGCCGCCCGCCTGTTCCTGTTTGGTGCCCGCGATGTCTGGTTTGTGGTGGCACTGCCTGTCTACCTCGCCTCCAGCTTTGGCTGGGATCATTGGTATGTGGGGGGATTCCTGGCACTCTGGATCATTGCCTATGGCGTGGTGCAGACCCAGGCTCCCCGCTTTACCGGCAAGCGAGAGGGACGTGTACCCGATGGCAAGGCTGCGATGCGTTGGGCGCTAGTGCTGGCACTGACCCCGGCCCTGATTGCTCTGGCGCTGCATTTCGATCTGCATCCGGCCATTAGCCTGGTGGGTGGCTTGATGGTGTTTGGCGCCCTGTTTGCCATCAACTCCTCCCTGCACAGCTACCTCATCGTCAGTTATGCAGGAGCCGATGGCGTATCGCTGGATGTGGGCTTCTACTACATGGCCAATGCCCTGGGCCGCCTGCTCGGCACCCTGCTATCCGGGCTGGTATTCCAGCTCTACGGTCTTGAGGCCTGCCTCTGGATCTCCACTCTCTTTATTCTGTTGGCAGCGCTTATCTCTATCGGTTTGCCGCGCCATCAGCCTTCCACTTCATTCAACTCCATGGAGTCTCGTGATGAGTAATACAGCCTGCTGCGATGATCTGCCCGTCAGCAAAAAAATGAGTTTTCTCGACCGCAATCTTACCCTCTGGATCTTTGTCGCCATGGCCATCGGGGTAGGCATTGGTTATCTGTTCCCTCAGGTGGCGCAGTGGAATGAGGCGATGTCGGTTGGCACCACCAATATCCCGCTCGCCATCGGTCTCATCCTGATGATGTATCCGCCGCTCGCCAAGGTGAACTACGCCACCATGGGCGCCATGACCCGCGACCGTCAGGCCATCACCCTCTCACTGGTCATGAACTGGTTGGTCGGCCCTATTCTGATGTTCGTGATAGCCCTGACATTCTTGCATGACTACCCGGACTACATGGTGGGCCTGATCCTGATCGGTCTGGCACGCTGCATCGCCATGGTGCTGGTGTGGAACGATCTCGGTGGTGGTAACAAGGAGTATGGTGCTGGCCTGGTGGCGCTCAACAGCGGTTTTCAGATCCTCACCTACAGCTTCATGGCCTGGTTGTTTATTACCGTACTGCCACCTTTGTTTGGGTTGCAGGGCTTCGCAGTGGATATCACCATGCTGGATATCGCCGAAAGCGTGCTGATCTATCTGGGCATTCCCTTCCTGGCAGGTTTCCTGAGCCGTCACTATCTGGTCAAGGCGAAAGGGGAGAAGTGGTACACCGAGCGTTTTATTCCGGCTATTTCTCCCATCACGCTGATCGCCTTGCTGGCCACTATCGTGCTGATGTTCAGTCTCAAGGGCGAGATGATCGTTGAGCTGCCGATGGATGTATTGCGGGTTGCTGTGCCTCTGGTGGTCTATTTCGTGCTGATGTTTTTCACCAGCTTCCTGGTGGGCAAGAAGCTGGGTATTCCCTATGACAAGAACGCTTCCATCGCCTTTACCGCCACCGGCAACAACTTTGAGCTGGCCATCGCGGTCTCCATCGCCGTGTTTGGCTTGAGTTCGGATCAGGCCTTCGCAGGCGTCATTGGCCCGCTGGTTGAGGTGCCCGTGCTGATCGGTCTGGTCAATGTGGCCCTGCGCATGAAGCGCAACTATGGCAAAGCGGAGGCGCAAGCATGAGTGACACTGCTATCACCATTTACCACAACCCAGCGTGTGGCACTTCCCGCAATACGCTGGAACTTATCCGTAACTCAGGCGTTGAGCCGACCGTTATCCACTATCTGGAGACACCGCCGAACCGTGAGGCCCTGGTTACATTGATTGCCGCCATGGGCATGCCGGTGCGCGATTTGCTGCGCAAAAACGTGCCGCCTTTTGAAGCGTTAGGGCTGGCTGAGGAAAGGTTTAGCGATGACGAATTGATTGACGCCATGCTGGCCCATCCCATCCTGATCAACCGTCCCATCGTGGTGACGCCGCTTGGCACCAAGTTGTGTCGCCCGTCAGAGGTTGTGCTGGATATCCTGCCGAGCCCTCAACAAGGGGCCTTCACCAAGGAGGATGGAGAGCAGGTTGTAGATGCACAAGGAAAACGCATCAAGTGACCCAACCAACCGGTGCGCCACCTTGCCTGATGACGGCATGGCAGCAGCATGAACATGAGCTCTATGGGTGGTTGCTCAAGCAATCGGGCAGCCCGATGGATGCCGATGACCTGTTGCAAGAGACCTTCTTGCGGGCAATCCGCCAGCAGGGCAAGTTCTGCGCCATCGAGAATGCCAGGGCCTGGCTGTTTGAAGTCGCCAGACATCTGGTTGT